>CAYMCP010000015.1:0-50123 GCA_964388965.1 uncultured Thiotrichaceae bacterium
ATTACTAAGTATAGACAAGTATAACTAAGTTTTCAATAGCTGCTATCTAACCCTAACTTAGGAAATACTCGTATTTGGTGATTGCAATTGTTATAATCCTAAAAAATTTGTTCGCTATCACGCTAATCTAGCCCAATCCCACTGCATATCAGTGGTACACCTAACCATTATTTTAAGAGGGATGATACCAGTGACACCGTATGACACGGAAATACTTGCCGCAGTTGGCGTTTTTTTTAGTATTTATATTATTTATTTCCTAATCCGTATTTTTTCAGATTTAATGTTAGTAGTAATTGCATTATTTTCTGCTTTTATTGCATTTAATATTAAAAATTATTATGCAGAACTTCGAGAGTTATTATCAGATTTACGAGTTTTGGATATATTTGGAATCGAATTAACTGAACAAGCAACAAATGGTAGTATTTTTGTTATATTGGTATTTGTTGTCATGACTGCGGTGATTTTGTCCCTACCGTTTTTACCTTTTTCACAAACATATCGTTTAATGCTAGGCGTTGAAAAGCTGACACCGCGTGAAGAGGAGAAAATTCGCCAATGGGTGAATGATGAAGCAGTTGAATTATTAGAAGCTGAAGAAGTAAAAGTAAAACAATGGGTTAGTGAGGAGTTGGAACGCTGGGAAGAAGAAGATGACGATGATGATGAAAATCAAAAAAGATAGAAAAACATTAATTTAATCTTGAAAATAAGATTTTCAATAGTTAATTCAGCGCAGAGTGCATAAACGCAATATTATGTACCAAACAATAATAAATCGTTGTTTGATATAGAATATTGCTAGGTGACACCGCCAATTCTCATTTCGACACCCTCATCCCTTATAATACAGCCAATTACAAAAAACAAAACCATACCCATCGCAGTGACTCCTCCGGCAGAAAATATTCCGGGATTGACGCTGTTGTGTCAGTGGCTCATTCTGTGTAGCGCGTAGAACGAGATTTTTCCTTGTGACGGTGCACTGCGTCCTACAACATTATTGTAAATTCTTTTATCCTCACATAAACCTTTTTTCCAAGATATGTCCGTCCTCATAACTTACTTTTGCTTTGATTCGTAGCAAATTCTCTTGCAATTTACGTTGGATGGACTTAATTCTCGGCATCCGGCTCTTACATAAAGTTTAAAATGAGAATTGCTGACATCATATAATTCAAGTTGACATATTCATTGCTATATTAGCAAAATTGACGGACTGAATGGCTTTTAAAGATATCAATACTCTTTATCATACTGATTTATAACGATTTTTTAAAGAGAATTGTTATTTATACGCAATGAAAGTAGAAATAATAAGAGTAGAAACACTTTGTATATCAACTACCTTTAAAAGTAAAAATTGCTAATTTGAATATTTGGAGTAAGGCATTGAAAAAAAATTATAATAAAAACAACCATAAGCAAACTAATACGGATGATTTATCTTGCGATGATGTTAATGATCGTAAAAAAACTGAACATTTATTGAAACAATATGATGACAAGATGGAGCAAGAAGTCGCTGAACGCACGGAGGAGTTAAAACAAAAAAATGAATTATTACAGATTTCCCAATATCGTTTTACTACAGTTTTGGATAGTTTAAGTGCCGCTGTTTATGTTGCAGATATAGATAGTTATGAAATTTTATTTGCAAATCGTAAAGCAAAGCAATTTTTTGGTAATGATATTGAAGGTTTAACGTGTTGGAAAGCATTTCATAATGATAAGCAAGAAAAATGTAAGCCTTGTCCAAACGATAAATTGGTGAGCGAGGGTGAGCCAATTGGGCAATTAACTTGTGAATATTTTAATGATAAAATACAGCGTTGGTTTTTTTTGCAAGAACAGGCAATTTATTGGGATAACGGGAGGGTAGTGCGCTTGTCTGTTGCGACGGATATTAACGAGCGTAAACGAGCAGAGGCTATGTTGCATGAAAGTCAAAATCGTTTATTGGAAACTCAGCGTATTGCGCATATCGGGCATTGGGAATGGAATTTACAAAATCAACAAGTATACTGTTCGGAAGAGGTTTCACGTCAATTTGGTTATGCCTACAAAGCGCAATTTGTTCCAATTGACGTATTTAATAAACTGATTCATCCCGATGATCGAAAGCGAGTGCGGGAAAAAATTAAAAAATCATTACGTGATAAAAAGCATTATACGATAGAATTCAGAGTTCAAAATCGAGAACGTTTGGTATATTTACAAGTTATCGCAGAAGTTATTACCAATGATAAGGGTATATCAACACATGTTTTGGGTTCTTCACAGGATATTACCGAACGTAAATGCTCAGAAATAGCATTAGAACGGGCTTATGAGCAATTGGCGCAGTTTAAAAATACGTTAGATAAAACACTTGATTCAATTTTAATGAATGACGTGAAAACCATGCGTTTTATTTACGTTAATGAAGGTGCAAAAAAATTATTAGGCTATTCAGAGCAGGAGTTATTGCAATTAACTTTATCCGAAATTTTTAATGAATTTAGCCTAGAAAAATTACAAACCATGTTTGAACCTTTAATTGAGCGTCAAGTGCCAGCATGTAAACTCGAATCGAATATTAAAAATAAAATTGGACATGTCATCCCGGTTGAAATTTTTATTCAATATTTTGAAGTTTCCGCACAAGATAAACGATTTATTGCAATAGTACGCGATATTACCGAGCGTAAACAGGCAGAAGCACAGTTACAACAAGCAATTTATATCGCCCTTGAAGCGCAGGCAGAGTCAGAAAGAGCTAGTCAAGCGAAAAGTATGTTTTTGGCTAATATGAGCCATGAATTGCGTACACCATTAAATGGTATTTTAGGTTATACGCAATTACTCGAACGTGATAAAAATTTATCCGATAAGCAATTGCAATCACTTAATATTATTCAACGTAATGGTGAGCATTTACTAACATTAATTAATGATATTTTAGATTTATCCAAAATTGAAGCGGGTAAATTAGAATTACACCCAACAGCACTTCGTTTGGCTGAATTTTTACGTGATATTGTTGATTTATTTTCGGTACGAGCTAGGCAAAAAGGGATTAATTTTATTTATGAACAAATTAGCCAAGATGGTCATAAATTTCCTGTAGAGGTGTATTTGGATGAAAAACGGTTGCGGCAAATTGTATTGAATTTACTTAGCAATGCGATAAAATTCACCAACAAGGGAGAAGTTTCTTTAAAATGTATCCACCGTAAAAAGCGTTTGCGTTTTGAAATACATGACACAGGTGTTGGTATTGAGCAACAATATATCAAAACTATTTTTGAACCATTTCGCCAAATTGATAATTTACATACTAAAAATCAAGAAGGTACGGGGCTTGGCTTACCGATTACGCAGCGTCTAATACACATAATGAATGGTGAGCTACATGTCGAAACCATACCAAATAAAGGTAGTTTGTTTTGGTTTGAAATTCCGCTGACGAAAGCACGTTATGTAGATACTAAGGTAAATGCGCTAACTCAACAATCGCAACACATTGTCGGTTATCGGCTTATAAATAGCGTTGAGCAGCGTAAACTAAAAATACTCATTGCAGATGATATTAAAGAAAATGGCTTATTATTGGAAAATATACTAGAACCATTGGGTTTTGAAATTAAACAGGTTTATAATGGTCAGCAGGCAATAGAAAAAGCAATACAATATCAACCAGATATTATTATCATGGATATGAGGATGCCCGTGCTAGATGGTCTGGAAACGACTAAATTATTACGTCAGCAAATGCAATTTTTCAATACAGTAATTATTGGTTTTTCAGCGAGTGTATTGCAGCAGCAGCAACAAGAGATGTTAGCTGCGGGTTGTAATGGTTTTTTATCGAAACCGCTAATAGGTGAGAATTTGTTTAATTGTTTGGCAAAACATTGTCAATTAGAGTGGATATATGAAAATTACGAATTTAGGACGCTTACCACGCCAAAACAAACAACTTTACCCCCAAAACATGAGTTAGAAATACTATTTAAATTATCAGTTTCTGGTAAAGTACAAGCAATCCAATCACGTTTAGAAGACTTACAAAAACGTTATATTGATACAAAATTATTTATTGATGAAATTCAAAAATTATTGGATGATTTTGAGTTGAAGAAGCTCAAAGAAGTATTAAAACAGTACTTGTCTTGCTAGCTAAAAATGGTAGGATTGGACTATTTTTTGAACGCATACTTTTTATTCTAACGCTGAAAAATAATACAAATGAATATACTTCATAAGAGTACAATTCTGGTCGTTGACGATACACCACATAATGCACGGATTGTGTATAAAATTCTAACAGGTAAAAATTGCGAGGTATTGATTGCAGAGGACGGCAATAGTGCTTTAGCTGTCGCGCAAAATGAACGCCCTGATTTGATTTTACTAGATATTATGATGCCAGAAATGGATGGTTTTGAAACTTGTAAGCTATTAAAACAAAATAAAGAAACACAGGATATTCCTGTTATTTTTATGACTGCATTATCAGATTTGGACAGCAAAGTTAAAGGATTTGAAGCAGGTGCGGTGGATTATGTAACTAAGCCTTTTCAGCAAAAAGAATTATTAGCTAGAATTCAAACTCATTTAACGATTCGTAGTTTACAACGTGAGTTACAAATTCAAAAAATGTCGCTTGAAAAAGCTAATGAAGAATTAAAACGTTTGGCAATTATTGACGATTTAACGCAGGTAGCAAACCGAAGACGTTTAGAAGACTATTTACAAAAAGAGTGGAAACGTGGTGTTAGAGAAAGAATTCCATTAAGTATTATTTTATGTGATATTGATTTTTTTAAACAGTACAACGACACTTACGGACATGTTGTCGGAGACGAATGTTTACAACAAGTTGCTCAAGCGATTAATCAAGCTGTTAAGCGTCCCGCTGATTTGGTTGCACGTTACGGTGGCGAGGAATTTATGGTAATTTTACCTAATACACCATTAGAAGGTTGTTTAAAAGTAGCGCGTGACATTCAAAAAAGTGTGCAAAGTTTCAGAATCACGCATGAAGCTTCCACCATCGATCAGTACATTACACTCAGCATTGGTATTGCGAATACCGTCCCTGAAAGTTTCCATCAACCCATCACATTAATTAAAGCAGCAGACACAGCATTATATACCGCAAAACAAAATGGGCGTAATTGTATTGTGACAGAGTACTTGTCAACTACCATTCCACCAAGCTCATCCAAATTTACTTAATTCCAAAGATAAATTTAATGTTCATTTTTAATATTGCAATAGGATAGGTTTTATTTTGACTTTTTTGAAAAAGACGCAGACAGCAAAAAACTTTAACTCAACATATTTAAAACACTTTCAACGGCTTGTAATCTGTCAGTAAAATCCCCTGTAGCCCAGATCAAACGTAATTTATGTTGACCTTCTAATTTATATTTTTGCGGCTGTTTCTGAATTAATTGCACCAACTTCATTGGATCAATATTTGGCTCATCTTCAAATAAAAAATAACCGCCTTGCAAACCAATATCAATTTTTCTAATTCCTAACGGTGTTGATTTTAATTTTAATTCAGTGATATATATTAAATTTTTAGCGTATTCAGGCAATAAACCAAAACGATCAATCATTTCTATTTGAAGTTCGCGCAATGCTTCCACTGTCTCCGCATTCGCTAAACGTTTATACATAATTAAGCGCGTATGCACATCAGGTAAATAATCGCTAGGTAACAAGGCTGGCGTATGCAAATCAATCTCCGTACCTTTATTTAATGGTTTATCCAGCTCAAGATGTTTACCCTCTTTTAACGCTCGCACTGCACGCTCCAATAATTCAGTATACAAACTATAACCAATTTCTTGAATCTGCCCACTTTGTCCATCGCCAAGTAATTCACCTGCGCCACGAATTTCTAAATCATGGGTTGCCAAATCAAAGCCCACCATACCTAACTCCCTGACTTTACTAATTACCTCCAATCGTTTAATTGCATCTTTAGTCATAACGTTTTTTGGTGGCACAATCAAATACGCATACGCCAAATGGTGTGAACGCCCAACCCGACCACGTAATTGATGAAGTTGTGCTAAACCAAATTTATCCGCTCGATTAATAATAATTGTATTAGCATTAGGCACATCAATCCCAGTTTCAATGATCGTGGTACACACTAACACATTGAATCTACGATGATAAAAATTTTGCATAACATGTTCTAATTCACGTTCACGCATCTTGCCATGTGCAACTTCAACTCGCGCCTCTGGTATTAATGAATTAATTTTATTTTCCATATTGTTAATAGTTTCAATGTCATTATGCAAAAAATAAACTTGTCCACCACGTTTTAGCTCACGAGTAATAGCTTCAACAATTGTCGTATCTTGCCATTGTTTAACAAACGTTTTCACCGCTAATCGACGCGACGGTGGTGTGGCGATAATTGATAAATCACGCAAATTGGATAATGCCATATTCAAAGAACGTGGAATTGGTGTAGCTGTCAAAGTGAGAATATCAACTTCTGATCGTAATTTTTTAAACTGCTCTTTTTGCTTGACACCAAAACGATGCTCTTCATCAATAATGACTAAGCCTAAATCTTTAAATTTTACATTATTTTGTAATAACTTATGTGTACCAATCACAATATCAATATCACCTTGCTCAATCTGTTCTAAAGTTTGATTTTGTTGCTTTTTGGTCTGAAATCGTGATAATTGCCCAACTTTGATTGCCCAATCAGTAAACCGATCTAAAAAATTTTGATAATGCTGTTGTGCAAGTAAGGTTGTGGGTACGAGTACCGCTACTTGTTTTCCATCATTGACCGCGACAAATGTCGCCCGCATTGCCACCTCAGTTTTACCAAAACCTACATCACCGCATACCAGTCTATCCATCGCCCGCTCAGTTTGCATGTCAGTCAATACGGCATCAATCGCAGTTTGCTGGTCGGGCGTTTCCTCAAATGGAAATGTTGATGCAAAACTGGTATAGCTATCTTCATCATATTGAAAACAATAGCCTTTTTTTAATGCACGTTGCGCATGAATGTCCAATAATTCCACTGCCACATCAGACACTTTTTTAGCTACTTTACGTTTAGCTTTTTCCCACTGACTGCTGCCCAAACGGTGTAATGGAGCATGTTCTGCATCTGCGCCTGTGAAACGGCTAATAAAATGTAGTGCAGAAACAGGTACATATAGCTTAGCTTGATTAGCATATTCCAGTTGCAAAAATTCCGCAGGCATATCGCCAACATTCAGATTAACCAAACCTTGATAACGCCCTACGCCATATTCTTCGTGTACTACAGGCGCGCCAATGCTCAATTCAGTCAAATTACGAATAATATTATCTGAATCCTGCTGATTTTTTTTCTGTAAGCGTCGTTGCGAAACGCGCTCGCCAAAAAGTTGTGTTTCAGTAATTAATACAATTGATTTTTCATTGTTTAACCAAAGTCCTTGCTGCAATGGTGCAATAGTTAAGTAACAATTTTGCTTAGTATTTAGAAAAGTTTGCCAATTATCAAGTATTTTAGGTTTTAAACCATGTTTAGCGAATAATTCTAAAATGGTCTCACGTCTTCCTACTGTTTCTACGGTAATTAGAACTTTTCCATCAAATTTAGTTAAAAATTGTTTTAATTTATCAATTGGATGAGATAAACGCGCGTCAACTTGGACATCTGGTGGTGTTTGAGTAGCAAAATTAATGCGCCCGGTTTTTTCCTGTTCAGATTGTTGTAAATGAATATGACGATAACATTTAAATTTATTAACTATTTGACTTGGTTGTAAAAATAGATTTTTAGGGGGTAAAATCGGGCGTTCAATATCATGGCGTAACAATCCGTAACGTTGATTGATTTCTTGATAAAATTGTTCCGCTTCGTTAATAAATGATTCAATCGTGATAATTATACTATTTTCAGGTAAATAATTGAATAAAGTTGCAGTTTGATTAAAAAATAGCGGTAAATAATACTCAATCCCTGCTGAAGCTAAACCACTACTAATGTCTTGATACACAGGAGAACGAGTTGGATCACCAGTAAAATGGGTACGCCATTGAGTACGGAATAAGTTAATTGCTGATGGGTCTAATGGAAATTCTTTTGCAGGTAATAGTTTGATTTGATTTATTTTTTTAATTGTTAATTGTGTTTCTGGATCAAAAATACGAATTGTTTCAATTTCATCATCAATTAGCTCAATTCTATAAGGTTGTTGATTGCCCATTGGGAACAAATCAAAAATACCTGCACGTTTTGCAAATTGACCATGTTCTTTAACTTCAGATACTTCTTCATAACCATTAAGTACGAGTTGTTGTCTAAATTCAATTGGATCAAAATTATTTCCAATTTTTAATGATAAAGCGTGTGTTTTGACGTAGTCTACGGGAGCTAATTGGTACATTAAAGTGTTAATCGGCAATATTAATAATCCTGTTTTTAATTGTGGTAATTCATACAAAATCGTTAAACGTTCGGAAATAATATCTTGATGTGGGGAAAATAGGTCATAGGGCAAGGTTTCCCAATCGGGAAAATAATGGGTTTTAATATCGCAGGTGGCGTAGAATTGCACTTCTTCGTTGATAATTTGCGCACTAAGACTGTCGGGGGTAACGACGATAAGGCAATGTTTTTGAGCTAATTGGCTGAGCACAAGGCTAATGCTTGAGCCTTTTAAGTTTCCCCAATCTTGGCGTTGTCCTGCTTTGATTGAGATTTGTGGATCAAGTACGTTGATGTAATCCGTCATGATTTTGTGTTTAGGAAAGCGAGAAAGGCGCGATTATACTGAAAATTCAAGTATTTTTCGAGTTTAGAACCTTACAATAAATTTTGAGTTATCGCTGGTGCATTGCATCAAGCAGGGTATATGATTGGACGACGTGGTGCGCCGTCGCAAGATAATTTAAATATATCAATAGGTTAAAGTTGAAAATATGGATTTAAGTTGAGCATTGCCATTATTTGTACACAATAAAGCGATCATATTCATCATTTGCCGCGATAGCGTGGGTTTGTACCACACTGTAACGGTTTTCTGGATTGTTAAACTGATTAACGTAAAATTCTTGATTTAAAGTGGGTTTTTCTCGAATATCCACTTTCCACAATAAATGCACCAATCCCAAAACAGCACCCATGCCCAAAAATGAAATATTTTTTTCATCAGTCACGGGATACATACGTCTAAATCCAACGCCTTCGTAGGAATTGTATACACGCATTATCAATTCTTTTTCCACATCAATTTTTTCAATGCGAAACAATCCCCAACCTAATCCATTAATAACTGCTACCATACCATGAAACCAATCTTCACGTGTATCGCACATTGGTTCAACAACGGCGTGCCATTCTGGACTGCTCATGATGCCACCAAAAGTATTAAATGCGCAAATGTGTCCGGATTGGATAAACATCTCTTTACTGTCTTCTTCTGGTAAACCTGCTTGGCGCATAGCAAAATACGTTTGATAGGAAATGCGATTGTAGTAATCAGCAAAATGATTAGTTAGCACAACTCCAAACGCATTAATTAATCCTGTTTCATCATCACCTTTTAATGGCAAATTTTGTACCGCAGTTAAAATTTTCTCCTCATCAATACGGGTATTAAATGCTTGGCAATCATTAAAATCAAATCGTGCTGGCACATTAACTTGTAATGGCATATCAAACATTAAATAATCATCAATCTGCAAAGCCTCCCCAGTTGCTACATATTTATCTTGCTCTGCACCCAGCATTTGACATGCTACCTCCTCCATCTGCCGCTTAGCCAAAGCTTGAATATAACCAGCATTAAAAAAACAACTTTTATCCGGCTTACCGTGTGAATAGGTCGTTTCACCATAATGTGAATGTGGCGTATACCAAGTATTATCATCTTGTTGTTGTAAAATCCCAAAACCACAAAATGTAAATTCTTCTATTAGATCCTGTTTAGAATAACCATAATTTTGTAAATTTATAATTAATGGTGTTGCAGTGTTGACTAATAAAAATTCAGGATCATGATTGGCTAATCCTTTTGTCATCCGCACCACCATTTGTAAATGTGCGTTATAGTGATTACAGTGAAATACACGGTTTAAACCACCAATTAATGTTTGACCACTTTGACTGATAATACTTTTTTGACTCATTGCTAACTCCTTAGATGGTTATGCTAACGTAGGTTTAAACAAATTTTTCAATTTGCCAAAAAAGCCTGGGGGTTGCTGCTTAGGTTTTGGAATATGAGATGTAATTTCTTGTTCCATTTGCGTAGGTGTCATCGACATTGCTTGTATTTCTGCTGACATTGTTGCGTTAAAATGTTCGTCAAAAATACGTTCTAAAGTTTGTAATTGCGCGTCGTTTAATTCAACAAACTCACTTTTAAAATTAACGTAACTGTTTGAGTTGAGCGCGAACAAAATGCCAAGTTTGCTAGCAATAAGATGGTGTTCAACTTCGTCGCGTTGTTCAGACTTACGTTTTTGGTTTAGTTTGACAAATAAGTCTGTGGTATTAATCACATGTAAAGCTTCCTCTCCCATGATGCTGTTCCTCCTCCTTTAAGAGTAATGTATTTAAAAAGTTATTAATTTTAATTAAGTAATAGTCAACTTCCTTTGTGGATGTCGTTTTATTAAAACTGATTTTAAAATAAGGAAACCCGTAATTCGGGAAATCAATGACAAATAGATTATGCTTGATATGTAATACTGGAAAATCGACCGGATTGGTGTTTTTACCCAGTGCATAAATAAATTGTCTCAATAGAAAATACTGTTGTTCAGTAAGTTTGTCTAGCTGAAATTGGTAAGTTTGATAACGAATGCAATGTTTAACATTTTGATAGTAAAGCATACTTTTTTAAACAATATTTCTATTTTAATAACTATATTAGCATTTTTTAATATTGAATCAATCAGTTGTATGTTATGATATACACAGGTTAAGCAACAGGTCAACTTAAAAAATGAACGCGAGTAGTTTATTAATCGTCGCGCATGGCAGCCGTCGTTCACAGTCTAATATGGAGATAGAGCAACTTACTCAAATTATTAGGGAAAAAGCGCGTGATCAATATCTTTCTATTTCTCACGCTTTTTTGGAATTAGCGTCACCAAACATAGGCGACGCGATTGATCAATGCGTTGCTCAGGGTGCTGAAAAAATTTTATTGTTACCTTATTTTTTATCTGCTGGGCGACATGTACAACAAGATATTCCCGAACAGGTAGCAATTAAACAAGCACAATATCCACAGGTAGAGATACAAATTACAACTTACTTGGGGGCATCGGAAAAAATTGCTGACTTAATGTTAAATTTAGTTGAATAGATATAATTATTTTATTCATTAATAACTGATAACAGTAGGAAAATTAGCATGATAACAGTACGAGACTTAATGAGTGATCAACTTTTTATTCTAACACCAACCGATACGGTACATAAAGCACGAGAATTAATGTTGAAAAATCGGATTCGTCACATTCCAATTGTGGAAGATGATGAATTTGTTGGCTTGGTCACAAAACATGATGTTTTAGCGGTATCAGTATCTACTTTAGCTGAAATTGACAATGATACTCGTGATGAATTGGAGTCTGCGATTCCTTTGGGTGAAATCATGATGACAGATATTACAATTGCTTATGCGGAATCGAGTTTATTGGAGGCTGCGCAATTTATGCTAGACCAAAAACATGGCTGTTTACCTGTTCTTCACGATAATCAATTGATTGGTATTTTAACTGAAGCTGATTTTGTTAAATTAGCATTATACTTGATGAGGCGTTTAGATGAATTGGAAACCAATCAACAATAACTTGTTATTCTATAATGAGCGACGTATCATAAAGCGTTAATTGTAAAAGCTGGAGTCTGATTCGATGTTTCAAGGCAGTATTGTTGCACTCGTTACACCCATGACAAATGACGGGCAAGTGGATTATGATAGCTTGCGTAATTTAGTCGAATTTCACATTGAAAACCAAACGGATGCGATTGTTGCAGTCGGTACAACTGGTGAATCTGCAACCTTAAATCATGTAGAACACAGCATGGTAATACGCAAAGTAGTCGAATTTGTCAATAAGCGAATACCGGTGATTGCAGGAACAGGCTCAAATTCAACGGCTGAGGCAATTGAGCTAAGTCAAACTGCACAGACAGATGGTGCTGACGCTTGTTTACTGGTGACACCTTACTACAATAAGCCGACACAAGAGGGCTTATATCAACATTATAAATCTATTGCGCAATCAATTGATATTCCGGTGATTTTGTACAATGTGCCGGGACGAACTGCTTGTGATATGTTGCCAGAAACCGTAAAACGCCTTGCGGAAATTAAAAGTATTGTCGGCATTAAAGAAGCCTTGACAGACCCGCAACGTATTAAGGATTTGGCTTGTTTTGCCAGTGATGATTTTATCATTTTGAGTGGTGATGACGCGACTGCGCTAGATGTGGTATATGCGGGTGGTAAAGGAACAATTTCAGTTACCGCGAATGTTGCGCCAAAAATGATGCACGAGATGATTGCACATGGTCTGGCAGGTCGTAAGGCTGAAGCGGAAGAACTCAATCAAAAATTGATGGGTTTACACAAAAATTTGTTTGTAGAGTCTAATCCCATTCCAGTGAAATATGCTGTTCACAAATTAGGTCTCATAGGAGAAGGTATCCGTTTACCGCTCTTACCTCTGACAGGAGAAAATCGGATAATCGTAGACAAGGCAATGCAACAAGCAGGTATTGAAATTTGATGTAACTACTTAGCCAACATGCGCCAAAAATCTAATATTAAACTCAAACATAGTTCGTAAAGTAACCCTAAATATACCTATTCCCACGTCCCGGCGCTCATCGTTGGGACGAAGAAAATTCTTTTTGCATGACACTAGTGCGTCAGTGGTTGATTCTACGCGGTGTGTAGAACGAGATTTTTCCTTGTGACGATGTGCCGTGTCGTCATCCAATTGGACGAACCAACGTCCCACGACATTCGTGAAATTTAAAATGAGAATTACGGCTTTCATCTTCTCGGTTTAGCATCCATATTCCCGTCTTGCTACAATTACACATTGTGACTAAGTAGCTACAAAAGCGAAAGAGGATGCCTTATGCAAATTTTTAAAGTAGGTGGAGCTGTACGGGACAAATTGCTTAATCGACCAGTAAAAGATATTGATTGGGTTGTCGTTGGCTCAACAGTAGAGCAAATGCTAAATTTAGGATTTATCCCAGTTGGTAAAGATTTTCCAGTTTTTTTGCATCCTGACACCAAACAAGAATACGCCTTAGCACGTACAGAGCGTAAAACAACCAAAGGTTACAAAGGTTTCGTGGTGCACGCGGATGCAAATGTTAGTTTGAAACAAGATTTATCGCGTCGTGATTTAACTATTAACGCAATGGCAGAAGATGAAACAGGAAATATTATTGATTTTTTTAATGGTCAACAAGATTTAGCGCAAGGCATTTTACGTCACGTATCCCCCGCATTTGCCGAAGACCCAGTGCGCATTTTGCGTATTGCACGCTTTGCCGCCCGTTATGATTTCCAAGTTGCACCCGAAACGATGTATTTAATGCAAAATATGGTGAATAATGGTGAAGTGAACGCATTGATTGCAGAACGAGTTTGGCAAGAAACACAACACGCTTTGAGTGAAACTTATCCACAACGATTTGTTGAAGTATTACGGCAATGTGGCGCATTAGCTATTATTTTTCCAGAACTAGATCAATTATTTGGCATACCACAACGCGATGATTATCATCCAGAAATAGATACAGGTATTCACATTTTAATGTGTTTAGAACAAGCCAGACGCTTAACTTCTGACCCACAAGTGATTTTTGCGGTACTCGTACATGATTTAGGTAAAGGTAATACACCTAGCGACATTTTACCGCGCCATATCAGGCATGAACAAAGAGGTTTAAATTTGCTTAAACCCTTATGTAATCGGCTTAAAATCCCAAATCACTATAAGGAATTAGCTAAATTTGTTGTGCAATTTCACACTCATTGTCATAAAATTACTGAATTGACGGCTCAATCTGCATTGAAAGTGCTTGAAGCGATGGATGCTTTTCGACGGACACAAAGATTTGAACAATTTTTACTCGCATGTGAAGCAGATGCAAGAGGTAGAAAAGGCTTTGAAAACCAAGCTTATCCACAAGCTGATAAATTTCGTCAAATTTTTAAAATAGCTCAACAAGTCAATGTTGCAACAATTATTGCTGAAGGTTTTTCTGGTGAGCAAATTAAACAGCAATTGCACCAACGCCGCGTCTACGCAATTAAACATTCAACATATAGGTGATAAATAATAATGACTGTTCAAAAAGATACCTTATTAATTGTGGATGATATACCTGCAAACATTAGTGTGTTGTTTGAATTTTTAAATAAAGAAAATTTTAAAGTACTTGTCGCGCAAGATGGTAAACGCGCTATTGAAAAAGCAAGGTACGCTTCACCAGACCTGATTTTAATGGATGTCATGATGCCCGGTATGAACGGATTTGACGCTTGCATAGCATTAAAAGAAGATGAGGAAACACAACATATCCCCATTATCTTTATGACTGCATTAGCAGATACGGTAGATAAAGTTAAAGGTTTTAGCTTAGGCGCGGCAGATTACATTACAAAACCATTTCAACATGAAGAGGTATTAGCTAGGATTAAAACGCATTTGCAAATCTGTCGTTTACAGAAAGAAACCAGTCGGCAAACAGCCGAGTTACAAGTTAAAAATCAACAATTAGAAGCATTTGCACGTACTGTTGCCCATGATCTAAAAAGTCCACTCAATGTAGTTATCGGTTATGCAGATTTATTAATTTCTGATTGTGAAACCCTGTGTTCAAACAATCAAGAAGTGATTGATCAACTTAAAATTATTATTCAATCTGGCGAAAAAATGGTTAGCATTATCGATTCTTTATTGTTATTAGCGCGTACTGCTAAAGATGATATTGAATTACACCCAGTAGATATGGGTTCGATAATCGAACAAGTCATACAACATCGTTTGGTTGATTTACTAAAACAATACAATGGGATTATACATAAACCTGATAATTGGCCAATTATTCAAACCTACGCACCTTGGGTAGAAGAAATATGGGCTAATTATTTAAGTAATGGTTTGAAATACGGAGGTAGACCTCCTGAGTTGGAATTAGGTGCAACTAAGATAGGTGATTATATTAAATTTTGGATTAAGGATAATGGTGAAGGTTTATCAGCCGAAGCAAAAGTGCGACTATTTACTCCTTTCACGCGATTACATGAAAATCGTGCCGAAGGACATGGTTTAGGTTTGTCCATTGTACAACAAGTCGTAGAAAAATTAGGAGGAAAAGCAGGTGTTGAAACCGAACTAGGTCAAGGTTCAACTTTTTATTTTTGCTTACCAAATTAGATTTAAGTGACGCACATAAAAATAAATTTTACATAAAACAAACTATAAATCTTCAATAATATTATCTATTATGATAGATTCAGTCCACATCAATAAGACTTCTCGATTACGCTCAAACCATGCAGAAGGTATGGCTTGTACTTGCGCGTAAGACTGCCCAATATCGGGATTAATTTCGACAATTTTACCAACAGGATAACCTTTAGGAAATTGACCACCTAATCCAGATGTTACCAATTGATCGCCAATTTGAATATCTGCATTATTAGCTAAATAGAGTAGCGCAAGTCGGTCAACAGCTCCTAATCCTTCTGCAATACTGCGCTCGCCTGTGCGACTGATTTCGATTGGTAAAGCGTGGTGTGGGTCGGTGATTAATAAAACCGTACTAGTCATGTAATTAACGTGAATGACCTGCCCCATGACACCATAAGCATCCACTACAGCTTGCCCTTTAAGTACGCCATGATAATTCCCTTTGTCAATCAATAACTTGCGCCGAAAAGGGTCTACTTTTACCGATAAAATTTCTGCGATTAGCGTTTTTTCTCCGATCTGCTTAGAAGAATTTAGCAAAGTACGAAGTCGGTCATTTTCATTTTTTAAATCTTGATAGCGCAGTAATTTAAGTTTAAGCGTTTGATTTTCTTTTTCTAATCTACTTTTTTGTTCTAATAATTTAAGGCGTGAATGTAAACTTTCTGATAATTTACTACCAATTTTAACCGGAAAATCTACAGCATATTGAATGGGATAGACAATAAGAGAGAGTTGGGTGCGTACAATTTCTAAATACCCCAAGCGGTGATCAACCATCATTAAAATAATAGATGAAATAAAAAAAACCGCCAAGCGCAGTGTAGGCGACGGACCGCGTGTGAATAAAGGTTGAATAATTTGATGCTTAATACCATTATCCATAATCATTTAATTCTATAAAAAATTATCATAAATGCTAATTAAACCTAAAAAGCACATCATATTCGTGCGCTTCATCTCGTTCGCTGATTTATTTTGTTAGCGCTACGCCAAGTAATACTTAAAAAAAATCACCAATTAGGCTAATATAGCATAAAAGGCTTATTTTTGGAGATATTATGCAAATTACGGTATTAGGAATGCACCGCTCTGGCACATCAGTCGTTGCGCGTTTACTCAATATGATGGGAATGTATTTCGCGCCTGAGGGCAAAGGAATGGCACCGACTGAGGATAATCCTAAAGGCTATTGGGAGCGCGTGGACGTGGTGCAGCTCAATGAGGGAATTTTAGCTAATTTGGGTTCGACTTGGGAGCGCGTGAGCAACTTTGACTTGCATAAAATGTCTGAGGGATTGCAAACTGAATTTAATAAACAAGCCAGTGCCGTTATTTATAATTTAGATGCAAATCGTCCTTGGATACTCAAAGACCCACGTTTATGCTTAACTTTCCCATTATGGCGTAAATTGCTAGAAGTACCAATCTGTATTGTAGTTTATCGCAGTCCGGTGCAAATTGCCCAATCTATGCACAATCGTGATGAATTTGGAATGCACTTCGGTGTTGCGCTGTGGGAATTTTATACGATTCATGCTTTAAAAGGTACGCTGAATTTACCACGTATTTTGATCTCTTATCATGATTTGATGGCAAATCCACTAGAAACGACTAAAAAACTCTATCAAGACTTAGAAAGTTTAGATGTGACGGGCATTCGTTTGCCAAGTGATAAAGAAATTTTGGCATTTATTGAGCCTAAATTGTTTCGAGCGACAGCAGGTAATGATTTGCAAAGGGCTTATATTAACCAAAACCAAGCAGAATTGGTTAGAGCATTTGAAAATAAAACGATTTTGGAATGGCAGGAATTACCTGAAATATCACAAGCTGCAAAGGACGCTTTGCAGCAACACGATGCACATTTTTTTGAGCGAGAACAACATAAACAAGAACTCGCGCAATATCAACAAGAACTCGCGCAACAACAGGCAACAGCCGAAAGACAACTTAATGAAAAACAAGCACAATTTGACGCATTAAATCAACAAATGGCACAGCTCAATACGCAGCTCAGTGCGCGAACGGAAGAGCTGGAGCAGAAGATAACGCAATTGACTACACTCGAACAACAAAAAGCGGAATTATCGCGGTATTCAGAGCAGATCAAGCAGCAAGCGGCAGAGCAACAACGTTATTATAATCAACAAATTCAACAGATTAACCAATATTTAGAATCAGAACGTATCACAGTTGAACAAAAAGATGCGATGCTGGCTAATTTAGAACGAGTTAATCAGCGTCAATATGAGAAAATTCATAAATTGCTAAATTGGCTTGAGGTGGTTAATCATGACATAAATGCTGTTTTTAACTCACAAACTTGGAAAATGGGTGATAATATTACAAAATTAGCTTTACGCTTGATGATGAAACCTGTTGGTAAAACAGCTAAAGACCATATCAAACAGGTGATGGATAGTTTTATGGACTGGAGAATCAATCAGTTAGATGAAGATGAGCGGATTGATTCCGCTGTTTCCATGACGCAGGATAAAAAAAAAATTGATTTAGCTGTTTTAATTGCATTGCATAATGGAGAACCTTCTGCATCGGCTAGTATTCGGCTGATTTTGCCATTACAACATCCTAGCGTTGCGGAATTTATCAACCTTAAAACTTATACGGCTTGGGAATATTTATTTAATATTCAGGCAGATATTATCATTATTCAACGTCACATGCTGCCTCATGCTCAAGCTGCTCGACGCTTAATTGAACATTGTCGCCAACAAAATATTAAGCTTGTTTATGAAACAGATGATGATTTGTATAATATTTTCAAAAAACGCGATATACATGGCAATTATGCAAAAGATGCGGTCGAAGCATTAGAAATTATTACCCGTGAAGCTGATTTAGTCATTACCTCCTCACCTAAGTTACAACAACAAATCGGTGAAATGAATCAACATGTTTTGTGTGTACCGAATTCACTTGATGAACAAATTTGGTTAGCAAAAGAAAATAATCAATTTATTCAACCATATCCGCAATCACCTGATGGTAAAGTTCATATTTTATATATGGGCACAAAAACTCATACTGAAGATTTGATGTTAGTTAAAGCCGCTTATCAGAAAATTAAGGCTGAATACGGTGAAAAAGTAAGTTTAGATGTCGTCGGTGGTGTGCCTGACGGAATGCAAATTTTTGCAGATAATTTAATTTCTGAGGCAACTAACAGTAATTTGGATGATTATGCTAGTTTTGTACAATGGATGCGTGATAATAATCGTTGGCAATTTGGCATTATTCCACTGAAAAATAATAGCTTTAATGAGAAAAAAACTTATATTAAATTCTTAGATTACGCTGCATTAGGTATTCCGGCAATTTGTTCTGAAATTGATCCGTATTGTGACATTGTGCGCGATGGAGAAAATGGATTAATTGTTAAAAATAATACACAATCTTGGTATCAGGCTATTAAGCAATTGATTGAAGATGTTGATTTAAGAGAAAAATTAGCTGCTCGTGCGTTTCAGACTCTGACTGAAAAACATATTTTACAGTATACGGCAAGAGATTTTGCTAATCCGTATCAAAAATTACTTAATTGGCAACCGTCAACGTCCGAAATTGCCCCTGTGATACAACCTAATCATGATGATTATCAAAAGTGGTTACGCCTGTATGAACCCCTAGATCGCAGCACTTTGCAAAAAATGCAAAAACGGATTGAATCTTGGCAAAATCTGCCATTAATTTCTGTGGTTATGCCAACTTACAATACTAAAGAAAAATGGCTAAAAGCTGCAATTCAATCTGTTAAAAAACAAGTATATACTAACTGGGAATTGTGTATTGCTGATGATGCTTCAACTAATAGTAATATTAAGCGACTTTTACAACAATACCAACAACAAGATAAGCGTATTAAAGTGATATTTCGTGAGCAAAATGGACATATTTCTGCTGCGTCAAATACGGCTTTGGAGTCTGTTACTGGCGATTACGTCGCATTACTGGATCACGATGATGAGCTTGCACCTCATGCTTTGTATTGGGTTGTGGAGGAGTTGCTTGCTTATCCCGATGCGCAAATGATTTATTCAGATGAAGATAAAATTGATGAGCATAATCATCGGTTTGGAGCGTATTTTAAATCAGATTGGAATCCAGATTTATTTTTATCACACAATCTTGTTACGCATTTGGCGGTGTATAAAACTGCATTGTTACGTCAAATTGGTGGTTTTACGGTGGGTTTGGAAGGTGCACAAGATTATGATTTGGCTATTCGCGCCACAGAACAGTTAAAATCTGAGCAAATTCGTCATATTCCACGTATTTTGTACCATTGGCGAATTCATGAAGATAGTACATCAGGTAATCCAGATGCGAAACCTTATGCCATTGTGGCAGCAGAAAAGGCGATTAATGCTTTTTTACAACGTCAAAATATTGATGCCAAAGTGAGTGAGTCGGCTACCATGTCTGGCATGATTCGGGTGCAATATCCGCAACCTAACCCCGCTCCATTAGTTAGTATTATTATTCCAACTTATAATCAAGTAAAATTATTACGTCAATGTATTCAAAGTATTATCCGCAAAACAGATTATGAAAATTATGAAATTATTGTAGTGGACAATCGCAGTGATGATGCGGAAACCTTAGCGTATTTTACGGAATTGACACAGCAAAATATTGCAACAGTATTGAAATATGAGCAACATTTTAATTATGCAGCGATTAATAATTTTGCAGTTAAAAATGCTAATGGTGATTTTATCGCATTATTAAATAATGATATTGAAGTGATTAACCGTGAATGGTTGTCTGAGATGATGAGTCATGCTGTGCGCGAGGATATTGGTGCAGTAGGAGCGCGTTTGTGGTATCCGCACCAGACTTTGCAACATGCAGGTGTATTGCTTGGTGTGGCAGGCTTGGCTGAACATGCGCATAAAAATTTAAGTCGTGGACAATCTGGTTACTTTGGACGTGCGCAGATTATTCAAAATTTTTCCGCCGTGACTGCTGCGTGTCTAGTAGTAAATAAAGCAAAATTTATTGCGGTAGGTGGTTTAGATGCTGAACATTTGGCTGTTGCGTTTAATGATATTGATTTATGTTTGAAATTAACGACACGGGGCTGGCGCAGTTTATGGACACCCTACGCTGATTTGTATCATCATGAGTCAGCTAGTCGGGGTTATGAGGATACGCCGGAAAAAGTAGCGCGTTTACAGCGTGAAGATGCTTATATGCGTGAAAAATGGGGCGCGTGGATAGAGCATGATCCAGCGTATAATCCTAATTTAAATCATAAAACAGGAGATTTTAGTTTGGCATTTCCTCCACATCGTTTGTCGGATAAATCCATGTCTATTATGAAATTACCTAATTTTTTCGTTCTACGTGAGGACTGAATCGTTGCCTAAATGAGAAATGTGCGCTAATTCGCTGAAGATATAAAAACCTAAAAGTGAATATTATCTATGGCTTATTGTATCTAAAATCTTAAATGAATCAAACTGTTGAAGTGGAAGGGTTTTAGTTTCTACGTTTGTAACTTTCGCTAATGTTGGTCCTTTTGCTAACCACTGTTGAAAGCTTGCCATTGCACTTGCCTCACCACAAGCAATAATTTCAACTCCTCCATTCGTTAAATTACGCACCCATCCCGTTAAATTTAATTCAATTGCTTTATGACGTGTGTAGTAGCGAAATGAAACGCCCTGCACACGACCAACGATTAAAAAATGTTGACAAATTTGCATCATAATTCATTTCCACTACTTTTAGTTAATTGTTGCAACCAATTTTTAACGATAGATGACCATTGTAAATGCTGCTCAATGTAATGCTGACCATTTTGTCCTAATTGTTGCGCATATTCTTGATCAGAAATGAGTTTTTTAACTGCTTTGGTTAATGCAACAGCATCTTCTGGTGGTGTGATGATACCTGCTTGGGCGGTTTTAATGAGTTCTGCACCTTCTCCAGCACCACTATATAATACTGGTTTCGCACACGCCATAATCGGTAAAATCTTTGCGGGTAAGGTTTGTTCAAGCAATGGTGAATGACGAAATGTTGAAATACCGGCAATTGCTAAACTGTATAAACGATTAATCATCTCAGGAGATTGTGGTTGCCAAAAACTCATATTATCTAATCGCATTGCAATCGCTTGTTCATGAATACGTGCCTTTTCCGAACCCCCACCCACACATAAAAATAAAATTTTTTCATCTCGTAATAAACGCGCGGTCTCTAATAGCGTTTCTAAACCATGTGCGTAACCATGTGTACCTGCATATAAAATAATGTGTCTATCGGTTGGCAGTCCTAAATTTTTCTGCCAATTCAAATCAGCGGGCAGCGGATAAAACGCATTAATATCCACACCATTAGGTAAATATAAAATCTTTTCTTTAGCAACTTTTTTCTCTTGCTCTAAAATTTTGCAAATTCCTTTGGCTAACGTATTAACATAAGCGGCTTTGCGATATAAGAAAGCTTCTAATTTTTCTAATATTGTCAGTATCATACCCTGTTTTTTTATGCCTAAAGCCTTGATTGAATCAGGCCACAAATCTGATACATTGAAAATAAAGGGTACATTCCACCATTTTGATGCAATGTAACCCGTTATACCTAAAAATAAGGGAGGCGATTCAACAAAAATATAATTCGGTTTTTTGCTGCGATTAAGTCCTAAAAATGCCATCAGCATGAAAGAAATATAATTTAACAAACGTTTCGAGCCTGCGCCGGTTGCAGCGTATATCCAAACTCGATGTACTGTTACGCCATTAATCTGCTCGCGTAGATAATATTTTTTTTGATATTTAGGAAAAATTTTGCCTGTTGGATAGTTTGGCATCGCAGTAATGATCTCGACTTCGTGACCGTTAGCAATTAATTGCTGAGTCATATTAGCAAGACGCAATTGAGCTGCACCAATTTCAGGTTGATAGTATTGAGTTAAAATAACAAAACGCATTTTATAGGTAATCAGCAACGGAATTTTCTATTATAACAAACTTAAAATTCAATTCCCAAATTCTATATTCTATCCAGCAATCGATTAATGATTTTTCAAACATCCTACCTATTTTGTTCATACCACCAAGTCTGCACTAACCACTCTGTCGCAGTAAAATACAGTGGCAATTGCTCAGGATGAGCGAACTTATCCCAATATGCCAAACGGTGGTGAGCAGTATACCAATTAGGAATTGTATACTCTCCAAACAACATAACCCGATCTAATGCTTTTACCGCCGTTACTAGGGAGGCTCTATCGGATGCGTAAATCACTTTTTCAATTAATCTATCAACTATTGGATTTTTTAAACCAATCAAATTTTGTGAGCCTTCTCGGTCTGCTGAATCAGAATGCCACATAAATAATAACTCGTTACCCGGAGACTGTGATTGACCAAAAATTGTTACCACCATGTCAAAATCAAATGTTTCTTGACGTTGTTGATACAAAGCTGCATCAACAGCACGGTAATGAATTGTAATCCCTAATTTTTTCAAATTCCGTGCAAATGGTGCTAAAATGCGCTCAAATGCCCGTTGGAATAACATAACTGTAAACTCTAATTTTTGTCCCTGTTTATTTTGCAATACACCATTTTTAACTTTCCAACCTGCTTCATTTAATAATTCTTTAGCTTGACGTAAATTTTTGCGTAGCGAATTTGGCGACTGAGTTATAACAGGTTGCCAAACTTGAGTTAATGCTTTTGCTGGAAAAATGTCAGGATACTTTTTCTGTAACGGCTCTAATAATGCTAATTCAGCCTCACTCGGCAAATCCGTAGCCGCTAACTCACTATTACTAAAATAACTGTTACAACGCTCATATTGACCATAAAATAAATTTGTATTTGCCCACTCAAAATCAAATGCTAAATTAATTGCACGACGCACCCGCACATCTTTAAAAATAGGATTGCGTAAATTGAATACAAACCCCTGCATTCCCGCATTATTTTTATGCGCAAACTGATTTTTTAAAATCTGCTTGCTATCGAATTTAGTCCCCTCGAAGTCACGTGCCCATTGTTTAGAATTGTATACCGTCATAACATCAAATTCGCCCGCTTTTAATGCTTCTAAAGCAATCGTACTGTCTTTGTAATACTTAATCGTAATATTATCAAAATTATACATACCTTTACGCACTGGTAAATCACGCGCCCAATAATCTTTATTACGTTGATATGTGACGAATTTTCCAGCTTGATATTTTTCAATCGTATACGCACCGCTGCCTATCAAACCGTCTAAAGCCATTTCTGAAAAAAACCCTTTTTTGGTTTGTTTAAAAATAGGTATTTCTGCGGCAACAAGATGTAATTCAGGATTAATTTTATTAAAATAGAATTTAACTGTTTGATCGTCAACAATCTCAGCTTCCCGAATCTCACTCCAATAAATTTGATAACGCGGGTGAGCTTGTTTACTTTTCAATGTATCGAATGAAAATTTAACATCTTGTGCTGTAATCTTGCTGCCATCACTAAAACGTGCTTGAGGATTTAATTTGAAAGTAACAGACAATTTATCTTCTGCTAATTCAATATCTTCCGCAATTAGACCATACAAACTAAATGGTTCATCTAAACTTTTAGACATCAACCCTTCAAAACGTAATTCAAGCGTAAAACTTTCCACTAAGCCTTTGAGTATAAAAGGATTAAAACTATCAAAGTTGCCTAAATTATATACTCGCAATTCCCCGCCTTTAGGGGCATCGGGATTGATATAAGAAAAATGTTTAAAATCATCAGGATACTTAGGCTCATAACCTAATGCAGCCGACGGAGACGCTTGACTTACCGTTGCGTAAACAAGCGATAGTAGTAGTATAAAAATATAAGGCATGATTTTAATATCCTCTAAAAGCTAGTAAATTTTTTGTAGTTCTTCGTTTTTACCTTACCATTTACAAAAATAATATCAACTTTTACTTCATTTGTCTCCCATACCATGCTTGTGCCTGATAAACCATCAACCACACCAAACCACGAACCAGTACTAATACTACGTGAATCAGTTGGCTCGCCAAGTAGTGCGATAACTTGTTGTTCTGACATACCTTCTCTTACTTTGGCAAAATTTTCATGTGTAAGTTGAGTCGTTGCACAGCCTGTCAATAATATGAAAAATAGTAAAATTATCGTCAGTTCACTCATTTTCAAAATTTGAAGCATAAACACCTCACTTAGATGATAAATAAATTTCTTAACTATATGAATTATAAAGATAAGAGGAATTTTTTTAGATCAATATTTCCTCTTAAACTAAGGTGCTAATTAAAATGGCATGTCGCTTGCGATAGTGTGGACAGCCTCAGAGGAACTACTCCTACCTAGTCCCTTTGTGGTTAGGTACCTTAGGTGCTGGTCACACCTAAGTGTACCGTCAATTTTTTATTTTGCCCATCGACTGTACTAAAAATTTTTCCAATTTAGCAAAATACCCATTTTTATTAAACGATTACCACTTTATGGCAGCAATTCTCATTTTGACTCGTGACCATGCACCGCGTTGTCACCCAGTGAGACGCACCTACATACTTGACGCAGTGCGTCAGCGACTCATCCTACGCAATGCGCAGAACGAGAATTGACTCGTGACGATGGCACCGCGTCGTCACCCAGCAGGACGTACCAGCGTCCTACGACTAGTATGAACTTTTCACCAGTAAAACCTAAAATCTATTATTTATCGCAACAAACTTAAATTACTCGTTCATTACCGCCGTCAATTGGTAATTGTACACCCGTCGTTTTAGCAAATAGCGAGCTTGCCATCAAACATGCCAACTCTGCGACATCATGTGATGTGATTTCAACGCGCAATAAATTATTCGTCTTATAAGCCTCAACTGTTAAGCCATAGTGTTTTGCCCGTTTTTCTAATACTTCAGGTGTCCAAATTGCCGTATCGAATACCGCATTAGGATGTAACATATTGACTCGAATCTTATCTTTTGCCAATTCCAACGCCGCAACACGACCTAATTGTGTTAAACCTGCCTTAGCTACAGAATAAGCCGCAACACCAGGACCGGGTGCAGGGACATTTTTCGATGCCATTATGACTATTGCGGGCTCAATCCCTAAACGCAAATACGGGATACAAGCTTGCAACAAACTCTGATGACTAGATAAATTAATCATGATACTTTTATCCCACGTATCTCGACTCATGGTCTCAATCGGCTCACTCGGTGGAAAAATACCCGCATTAGTCATCACAACGTCTAATCCACCAAATTTGCGAACTGTTGCCTCAACTGCTTGTTTAACTTGACTAGGGTCTGACATATCACATTGAATACCTAAAATAGTTTGAGAATCAAATAATTGCATAATATTCGCGTTAATATCCAATGCAGCTACTACTGCGCCTTTTGCGGCTAAACTTTCTACGCAAGCCCTACCGATACCGCTCGCAGCTCCCGTCACCAATGCAATTTTGCCTTGAAATTCCGGCGTACTGCTGGATTTTTTCAACTTAGCTTGCTCTAATTCCCAATATTCAACTTCAAAAATATCTTTTTCGGGCAATGCTTGCCATTTTTCAATTTTCTCTGCATTTTGGATTGCCGTGATGGTATGCGCTTTAATATCGGCGATAATTTTCGCTTCTTTCAAACTGCTACCAAAACTAATTAAACCGCGATTTTGCCAAACCGCCCAACATGGTGCTGGATTTAAACACGTTAATCCGCCATCATTGTTACGCAAAAAATAAGCTTGATATTCAGTTACATAATGACTTACAGTTACTTCAATATCCGAATCCGAGTCCAACAAAATGGGTAGCCGTTTAGTGCGAATCACATGATCAGGTGTTAAAGGACCTTGTGTTGCAATTTTCGCTACTTTATCCAAACAAGCAAATTGTTGACTGTTTGTATCCGTTTCCAAGTAGGCAATGACAGGTTTCGTTTTAACTTTGGATACTTGTTGACGTATCTGTGCTAAAGCCAGCAAATCAATTTCGACTGGTGGCGTGCTACTCAAACTCGTTTTAATTTGTTGTTGTTTCAAATACTGTTCAGCACGAGCAACCAATTTAATCATATTTTCATAACTGGTTTTAGCATCATCCGCAAAGCTAAATACACCGTGATTCATTAAAATCATGCCCTGCAATTGTTGCCAATCTAACCCCTGACTTAATTCATAAACCTTTTTTGCCAATACAAATCCCGGCATCACATAAGGAATAATCAATACTTTGTCGCCATATAAATTTTTAATATATTCTAAACCATTAGGCGTATTGGTTAATGTAACCACTGCGTCTGCGTGAGTGTGATCGACGAATTTAAAAGGAATAATTGCATGTAAAATCGCTTCGACTGAAGGATTAGGTGCGTTAGGATTTAACATTGCTGCACGCTGTGCCTGTACCATTGCGCTATCACTCAATTCAGCCAATGTTGCCATGCGTTTTAAAACATCAAGTTTAACGGGTGCAAATCCTGCCGCCTCAATCGTCGCTAAATCCCAACCGCTACCTTTAACATATAAAACCTCTTCAGTTTCGCCAAACAAATTAGTTGCAGTCGATTTAACTGATGTATTACCACCACCATGCAATACTAAATTAGGATTTTGTCCCAATAAGCGAGAGGTGTATACTCGCAAATCTAACTCTGTGCTAAATTGTTGCGCGTCGGTTTCTACCCATAAACTTTGCATTTTCTTATCCTTAATTATAATTTAGTTTTGATTTGATTTTAGTAGTAAAAATTTATCATCCAACAAGATTTGTATATAAAACCCATTTCATATTCAAAAATTTCGATAGTAACAGATTTTAATAAACACAATATGTCACTTAGATTTAAATTATGAGAAACTGAGAGCGTTAGAATAAATATGAAGCTTGTACACGAAATAGCTGTAATTGTGTTAAAATTTTAGTAAAAACAAATTGTTGTATTATCTTTGCTGAATTTTGTTATTAATCACTAATTGAGTTGAGGGTGTTATGTTAATCAGTGTTGGTGTTTTAACTGGAACTTATGTCGGTTATCGGTTGTATGAATTTTTCCAATCTAAACAACCCGAAGTACGCCCACTTAACGAGGCGGCAGCTGTTAAAAAAACATCCCGAAAAAATTTAAAATCACTCGACTTGTCGCAAAAAGAAGCCAATCATTTTTACAATCTCAGTTTACTTAGCATGACCTTATCTGTTGCTAGTATTTTTCTGCCTACTGTCACAATTGTCAACATTGCTCTTATTAGTTATTTAAATATTCCGATTTTTAAACGTAGCGAGCAACTACTATTCAAACATGGAAAATTTGGTAATGATGCTTTACTCGCTCTATTTAGCATCGCAAGTGTTGCATTCGATCAACTTTTTACAGTCGCATTAGCTTGCTGGTTTTACTACTTTGGTAGCCGCGCAGTCGCCAATATTAATGATTATTCTAAAAACATTTTCACCAGAAATTTTAACTATATTCCGTCAACGCTCTGGATTTTGCGTCAAGGTGTAGAAATTGAAATCCTTACAACGCAAGTTAAACAAGGTGATATAATCATTATTAATCGAGGCGAAGTCATTGCAGTAGATGGTATCGTCGTTAATGGTGAGGCAATTGTTGATCAACACACAATAACAGGCCGTGAGCAACCTTTAGTACGTCAAATAGGTCAACAAGTTGTGGCGGGCATGTATGTGATACAAGGGACAATTCGTGTACGTGCAGAACGTGTTGGTAAAAACAGAACTTTAATGCAAATTGCTGAGTTAATTAAACAAGATGCAGAAAATCGTATCCGCAATACACCATTACGTGGTGATCAATGGGCAGAGCAGGTCGCATTAACCTTTTTAAGTCTATATGGTCTAGCTGCTTTGCTGGTCGGACCTTATCGCGGACTTATTGTATTCACCGCTAATTTTGGTAATCGTTTACGCGCCGTCACTCCATTGAGTACACTTAGCTTTATCGAAATCGCGCATTTCAAAGGCATGTTAATCAAAGAAGGAACAGCTTTAGAAAATATGCGCCATGTCGATACGGTTGTTGTAGATATGATAAGCTTTATTCAATTCCTAGACATTAAAAAAATTATTGCTGAAAATAATTACACGCAAGAACAAGTATTAAGCTACGTGGCATTGGCAGGTCAGGGTATGACTTCACCGGCAGTCCAATTCATTAAAGAAGCGATTCAACAACGTGGTTTAGCAATTCCAGAAATGGAAGACGCGATTTATCACACTCGACATGGTTTAATCATCCAATGGCAACAAAATGAGTTAATTATCGGTAATTTAACGACTATGCGCAAAGAAAAAATTAAATTATCTCGTGCAATATATCAGTTGATTGACCACTGTAAAGTACCTAATTACGCCATTGTGTTAGTAGCATTAAATGGTCAATTGATAGGTGCAGTTGAATTAGATACACAATTTGTATCTGTGAGTGAATTTAGTAAAGAATTAGCACATTTAAAACAATTAGTATTGGTTTCTGAAGAAAATCAAGCAATAACTTATCACGTTAGTCAAAATTACGGTTTTACAAATTATTTCTACGACACGAGTTTAAGCGACAAGGCAAAAGTAGTGAAACAGTTACAGCAAAAAGCGCGAACAGTGTGTTATGTAGGCGACGGTTTACGGGACATAGAAGCAATGGAAGCCGCATATATCACAACTTCTGTGCGCAACGTGATGACCGTTATGCACGATAATGCACAAATTGTATTAATGAATAGTCAAATTAGACAATTTCCACAATTATTTGATTTATCTGAACGATTGGCAAAAAATCTAACGACTTCGTTTACCCTAACCATGACACCATCTATAATTAGCGTTTTAGGTGTTTTTTTCTTTGGATTCACTTTAAGTTTCTTAATTTTAATTAAGATGTTAGCATTTGGTTTGGCGATTGGTAATGCGTCTTTGCCAATACTTTTAATCCCACTGGAAGAAATAATCAAACAGCAAGAGAAAAATAATAAATAACATTCTAATATTTTGTTTTATTTGTATTTTATAAAAAATTTTTCAAACTTTGCCAGACACGTTCAACAGATAAATCTTGGTAGCAAGGTGGTTGCGGTGCAGTTTTATACACACATTGTTTTTTAAGACATGGCGCGCACGGAAATTGTGCATTTAAATGAATTTGTTGCCTGCCGATTGTCCCTGTTAATCCAAATTTCGTTGCACCGTAAAGTGTTACACTCGGAACGTCCAAAGCGGCTGCTAAATGAGCCAATCCCGTATCTACGCCAACAACTGCTTTTGCCTGCGCCAATTCATAACCGAGTTGTCGTAAATTACCTTTATCAATGATGTGAATATTGTGACTACTCGCGGCAATTTTTTCAGCGCGTTGTTTTTCAAGCATATTTCCCCAAGGAATACGCACCTGATAGCCATGATTAACAACCAATTTTGCCAAATCAATCCAATTTTCATCATACCAATGCTTCGTTTTCCAAGTCGTCCCGTGCAAGAAGATGACATGCGGTTTTTTTTCGATTTGAAAATTATTTTTAATGCCGTAATTAATTTCAGCCGTTGACAATTCATAATTAAGCAAACTGGCAAATAGTAAACGTGTGCGCGTAACAGCATGTTGAGTTTTAGAAACTGCGATTTTTTTATGATAAAACCAAGCAGCAATCGGCTCACGAGCAGCACTACTTTCCAGTCCACAACGAATACCACGTGCCTGCGCAGTCAAAAGCGCGCTTTTTAATAAACCTTGTGCATCAATTACATAATCATATTTTTCTTTTTGGATTTCCTGTTTACATCGTGACCACTCTTCCCACCACTGCAAAGGATTTTTACGCCAGCGTCGCACTGCAACTTGAATCACTCGCGTCACAGCGGGGTGCCATCTAGGAATTTCATTAAATGCTTCTTCTACTACCCAATCACAATGCAAAGTTTCAAACTGTTTTGCAACATCGGTCAACGCGGGCAAAGTGTGAATAATATCGCCAAGTGAGGAAGTTTTAATAATTAGGATGCGCATTTTTAATTTATTTTATCCGCTATAATCGTTGGTTTGATTAACAAAATAGATAGCTATAAGATTACAAATATAGATATTTTATTGTAAATAATTTATTTTATTCGATATATTAAAAAGTATCTGAGCTATTGTGTTGGAATATCGTTATTATACTATTACCATATCGGGGTTTTGCTCACATTGGGCAGCTAACCGTATTTTCACCATATTTCCAATCATATTTCATAAGTTTAGATTGACTCTGTTGTAGCTTTCGCAAGAGGCTACTAAAATAACCTTTTTTTTAAATTACGCGCCCAAATATCTTTTATAATTTCTAACAGTGCTACTCCTCCAAGTGATTGTGATCATAAACTGCAAAATCAATAGTTTAAAATATAGATTACCTTTTGTAACCCTGCCAATGTGAGTTGAAACATTTAAATGCGCTTTGATGTCAAAACTTTTCTTGCTAATCTCAGTCATAAACCCGGTGTATATCAAATGCTTGACAACAGTGGCATTGTATTATACGTCGGTAAAGCAAAAAATTTAAAAAAGCGCGTTGCAAGCTATTTTAATGCTTCAAATCAATCTTTAAAAACCAAAACGCTAGTTGCGCAAATTGCTAATATTACGGTGACAGTAACACATACCGAAACTGAAGCATTAATTTTAGAAAATAATTTCATTAAGCAACATCAACCACGTTATAATATTTTACTACGGGACGATAAAAGTTATCCCTATATTTTTCTATCTGATCATGCCTTTCCGCGATTGGGCTATTATCGCGGTAGAAAAAAAACCAAAGGGCGTTATTTTGGACCTTATCCTCACGTTGCCGCAGTACGTGAAAGTTTGGAATTATTAAACAAATTATTTCCACTTCGTCAGTGCAAAGATGTGGAATTTCGTCACCGTTCTCGTCCTTGCTTACAATACCAAATTAAACGTTGTACAGCCCCTTGTGTCGGTTTCATTTCCAAGCAAGATTATCAACATGATGTAGAACATGCGGTTTTATTTTTACAAGGTAAAAGTCAGCAAATTACTGAAAAATTAATTATTAAAATGCAACAAGCCGCACAAACATTAGAATTTGAACAAGCTGCAAAATATCGTGATCAAATTACCGCATTACGTCAAATTCAACAACAACAATATGTGACAACCGATAGTGGAAATGTAGATATTATCGCCTGTGTAAAAGAGCAAAATATCGGCTGTGTACAAATATTAAGTGTACGAGATGGACGGCACATCAGCAGTCAAGCGTTTTTTCCTGAGCATATTCAAGGTGATGATGAGATAGCAATTTTATCTGCATTTTTACCGCAATATTACTTAGTTGAGCACCGTGACGTGCCAGATGAAATCATAGTTAATCACTTCCCTGAAGATAGCGAAATTTTACTAGCAGCAATTCATAAACAACAGCAAAAACAAGTTAAATTGAGTGCCAAAGTGCGTACAACTCGCGCTAAATGGCTGGAAATGGCAATTGAAAATGCGAAACAAAATTTACAACAACGTAAACCAAACCAATATCGGGAACGTTTGGCGAATTTATGCCATGTATTACAATTAGAAGTCATGCCGCAACGGATGGAATGTTTCGACATTAGTCATACTCAAGGTGAGGCAACAACGGCATCTTGTGTCGTATTCGATCAAGAAGGAGCGGCTCACAGTGCTTATCGACGATATAATATTGAAAATGTAGCTAAAGCGGATGATCTCGCTGCAATGCAACAAGCTTTAACTCGTCGTTTTTCTAAACTTAAATCAGACGCAATATTACCAGATATTTTATTTATTGATGGTGGTAGTGGGCAAGTAAAAGCTGCATATCGAGTGCTCGAACAATTAAATTTGCAGCATAAAATTAAACTCATAGGCGTATCCAAAGGTGCGGATAGAAAAGCGGGTTTAGAAAAATTAGTTTTCCCCAATAGCAATGAGCCAATAATTTTAGCTAAACATTCGCCTGCTTTACATTTAATTTTACATATTCGTGACGAATCACACCGTTTTGCTTTACTTGGACATCAGGGGCGACGTGCTAAAATTAAAACAACTTCAGTTTTAGAACAAATTGAAGGTGTTGGCGCGAAACGGCGTAAAGCATTAATTCAGCATTTTGGTGGTTTACAAGGTGTGTCTCGTGCTAGCGTAGATGAGTTGGTAAAAGTGCAAGGTGTGAGTCGTGCATTGGCGCAACGGATTTATGACTTTTTAAATCATTAATTTATTTTTAAGCTATTTTTTCTACTGGAAAAATTCTTTTTTTAATTAAAATTTAGTTGTTGAACCCGTTTTTTGACTTGTTTAGGATCAAATTGTACGGTTTGGTGTTGGCTAAGTTCTAATGCTTTTTGATAAAACGGAAGAGCTGCTTTAGATTGATGCAAATATTCTAAGCTAACGGCTAGATTATACGCATAATCGGCTTTTTGTTCATCAAAACGATACGCATCAAAATAAGCTTGTTGTGCTTCACGCCAGCGTTGTTGTTGCGCATAGGCATTACCCAAACTAAAATGCAAATATGCTGATTGTGGAGATTGATCTAATAACATTTTAATTTGACTTTCAGAGCCTTGTGGCGATTGCTGTTGCATAACATTCAATCCCAGTTGCGCTATACCATCATCGGGATAATATTTTAAAATTTGCTGATAGTAATATTCTGCGGCTTGTGTTTGCCCGTCGCGTTGAGCGATAGCAGCCAAGCCGAGTAACGCATCACGATTTTTATCATGTTGATTTAATATTTGTTGATACAAACGTTGTGCTTTTTGAGTTTGACCTTCTTGAAAGGCTTGATAAGCACGAGTTAGTTGACTGTGTAAATGTTGTGTATGACGAGATGTTTTTTTAATTTTTATATCTTTATTATCCTGTTGTTGTGGCAACAGAGGTGGTTGTTTTTCATTCGTATCGATAATGGCATTGGTTATCAAAGGTTGCTGTGCGCGAGTCAGCGTTGTTGTACGTTGGATGGACTTAGTTGGCTCAATAATCTCTTCTGCGGCAGGTTTATACTGGACTGTTTTCACTTCAACTGATTGTTTAGACACATTTTCTTTTATCATATTTGACAACAAAGATTGTGCTTTTACCATAAATGTTTGTTGTGTATCTTCGCTCTTTTCGATCACAGGCGGTTGGGTAGACTCTGGTAAAGCAGCCTGTTTCGATTCGGTTGTCTCTTGTGGTGCCGAATTGAGCAGATTTAACTGATAAGCGAAATATCCAATAAAACCAATTAATAAAATTAACAATAAAAGCGGGACAGTAGAATAATTTTGTTTTGAAGCTCGAAATATGTGTTTAGCTGTTAATGAGTCTGGGTGAGTAATTGTCTCTGGAATAGGTTTGGTATCTATTTTAACTGATTTTTCAATAACTTGTGTTTTTACAACAGCGTTATCAGATGCAAAAATACTTGCATCCCAGTCTAATTCATCACCAGTAAAATCGACTTGATCAGGATTTTTAAATGTTTCATCTCCATTAAATGTGTCGGGGGCAAAAATACCGGCATCCCATTCCAATTCATCATCTGAAAAATCAACTTGTTCAACAGATTTTTTCTCATTCGTATCAACTAATTGCGTTAATTCCGTTGCAAGTTCCGTATCGGCGACCTCTGTCACGGAAATTTCAGCTAATTCCGCTTGCTCAAGTAAAGTTGGTTGGGAATGTTCTGGCAATATCTCTACTGATTCCAATTCCAGTGCCACATGCTCAATAGTTTCTTGCTCTGGAGCTTGCTCAACTGGTTGCTCTGAAAAATGCTCATCCTCTAAATTAAAATACCATTCTAATTGATTTAATTCTGTATTAGGGTCTTCAATTTCAGGTATTTCACCAATATCTAATTTTTGTTTATTTTGTTCATCTTGTTCATCTTGTTGACTTGATTCATGTTGTGTAGATTCATCAGCAATAACTTCATTTAGCGCATTCTGAGCGGACAGGGCTGCTTCTTCAGTCTTTTGTTTCGACTGCTCTGCTTTTTTGAGGGCTTCCATTAATAAGCTCATAATATAGTGCTTTGTTTTAGAAGACAGCGATAAGAAGATAAGTTTTTGAAAAAACAGTCAAAATTAAGCTATTAAGCAACTGATGCGATCATGTTACCTATACCGTAATGTATTAATTGGAGTAAATCATTAGCGATTTGTTGCCACGCTAATTTAGTCGCAACAAAGGTCTGACGCCATGACTCTATCATCGCTGTCATTAATTTACCCATAAATACTAAAAATTTTGATAGGATAGTCAAAGTAGTGGCAATCATGATAAAACCCATTAAGTAGTTTATTTAACAATGCTAAGTATGACTCATAAAAAGCTAATTTTCAAAAAATATGCTCTCAATTTAAGTTTTTTTGTGCAAAAATTGCCTGAACCCGCGCCAAGTCTTCAGCAGTATCGACGGAAATGTGTGTATATGTCGTCGGATAAGTAAAAATACCATATCCTGCTTGTAAAAAACGTAATTGCTCCAAACGTTCAATATTTTCCAATGGACTAGCTGGTATTTGAGCGTAATTTTCTAAAACTTGTCGCCGATAACCATACATGCCTAAGTGACCTGAGAAATTAATCTTGTTCCATTCCGTTTTACTATCAGCGTCACGCACGTAAGGAATAGGATTACGAGAAAAATACATTGCGTATCCATCGTGCTGAATGACCATTTTTACTACATTGGGATTAAAAATATCTTCTGATTTTACTTTGCACGCGGGTGTAACAATGTCTGGTACGGGTTTAGTGGTTTCAAAAGCGGTAACCATATCATCAATGACTTGCGGTTCTAACAAAGGTTCATCGCCTTGTACGTTAATGATAAAATCCGCTACTAATTTATCAATAATTGAAACAATACGTTCAGTGCCCGACTGACAAGATTTATCAGTCATCCAAGCCACGCCTCCCCACGATTCAACTAATTGCGCAATTTCTGGTGTATCTGTAGCAACATGTACTTCTGCAATTTTTTTAGCCTGTAAACAACGTTGGTAAACATGCCAAATCATGGGATGCCCTGCTATATCCACTAAGGGCTTATTAGGCAGGCGAGTTGAGGCAAGTCTTACCGGAATAACAACAATAGCTTTTGACATGCGCGTCCCTTGTTCTGTAAAACGATTACTCTAGTGAATGATGTCTTAGAAAGTCAAATTTATTTTTTGGGTTACTCGAAAGCGTACAGAACCCATTTGAAATAAATTACAGAACCGGTTTGAAATCTTAGTAAATATGTTAAAAAATCAATATTTTCTTTCACAGTAGAGACAAGACGTGCCTGGTTTTTACAAAACCTTGTCGCTTTAGATTGATATTCATTTATTTTAAAAATGTCAAATGGGTTCTATAAAGTGAAATTGATTATATTGAATGCCTACACATCCTACCGTCCTATAAAAAATGTTCATAAAAACAGTTATCTTTTTGCTTATGTCGAACTCATGTTTTACAATATATCTATGCTTAATGTCACCAAAAGAATCAGCGTATGAAAAGTCTATTTGCACCGCTTAGAAGTCTAAGTTACTTAGGACGTAAGCCTGTTACTTTGCCAATCGAGCCACGTCCTGCTGCGCCAAATTATCGGGGTTTCCACGTCAACGATTGGGATGTATGTATCGGCTGTGGAACGTGCGCTTCTATTTGTGATAATAAAGCCATCAAAATGGTACATATCACCGAGCTTAAAGCAGACCCTATCGCGGGAATTAAACCACATCGACCTGCAATTGATTACGGACGCTGTTGTTGGTGTGCGTTATGTGTAGATATGTGCCCAACTGGTTCGATTTCCCTATCACGCGAATACGTCCATCTGGATACAACGCTGGATTCTTTTTTTATTTTACCCGATGAAAAAGGTATTCATGGCTTGAACTTTCCTAAAGGTTGGGCTAAATCCGAAGATGCTGATTTACTCGATTTAAAACGTCAGCCTATGCCAGAGCTTGAGCCAACAGAACGTTGTGATAGTTTTGTTGAAATCACTAAAGGGTTTGATGACGAAACCGCATTATTTGAAGCTTCTCGCTGTGTACAGTGCGGTATGTGTCATGACGCTTGTCCAACAAATATGCACGCACCTGAATATATCCGCGCTATTTGGGAAGGTGATTTGGAAGAGGCTGTGCGACAAATTTATCGGACTAATCCATTAGCCAGTGTATGCGGTCGGGTGTGTACTCACCGTTGTGAAACAGCATGTTCTGTCGGTAAACGTGGAGAAGCTATTAGCATTCGCTGGCTAAAACGTTACGCAATGGATAGTGTGCCGCAAGATAAAATTAAACAAATTGCACTAGAAGGTCGCGCTACTGAATCCACAGGTAAACAAATTGCGATTGTCGGCTCAGGTCCGGCGGGTTTAACGGTTGCTTACGATTTGGCGCGCCAAGGACATAGCCCGGTAATTTTTGAGGCTTATCCCGAAGCCGGTGGGATGATGCGTTATGGTATTCCCGCGTATCGTTTGCCTTATAACAAATTAGATGATGATATTAATGTGATTAAAGCAATGGGTGTAGAAATTCGTTGTAATAGCCCTATTGGTGAAAATGAATCGATAACAATGGCACAGTTAGAACAAGATTACGACGCTGTTGTTTTAACGACTGGTTTACATGCAGGTCGTTCAACTCGTATTGAAGGGACGGGTCACCCTAATGTTTGTTCCGCAATTGAATTATTGAGCCAAATTACTCTGAATCAACCTATTGATGTGCCTGAAAAAATTGTTGTAATTGGTGGTGGTAATGTGGCATTTGATATTGCGCGTAGTTTAAGCCGTTATCAACGTAAAAAATATGGTAAAGTAGATGTGACGTTGAGCGCGTTAGAGCCTAGCGATAAAATGTTAGCAGACCCTACAGAAGTCAGAGAAGCGGCTGAGGAAGAAATTGTATTATTCAACAGTCGCGGACCTAAGCGTTGTGTGGTTGAAGCTGGAGAATTAAAGGGTTTAGAGACGGTTAAATGTGTTTCAATCTTCGACGAGCAAGGACGTTTTCATCCTAAATATGACGAAAGTGATTTGATTTTGCACGAAGCGCAAATGATTGTTGAGGCAATTGGTCAAGCACCTAATTTAGCATTTTTAGGCGAAGATTTAACCGAACGTTTACAATGGGACCGTCGTGGTCGTCCGCAAATTGATGATAATGGACAGACTTCCGAAAATTGGTTGTGGGCGGCTGGCGATACCGTACAAGGACCTGACGTGATTCACGCGGTCGCAGCAGGACATAAAGTTGCGCAAAGTATTGCTGAATATTTGAGCATCAAGGGGGAAGTATGAGTAAAGAACATCCAGAAGGTAGCGGTTATCAAGTCTTAAAAGAACAGTCTACCATTGATGAGATTTTAGCAACGGCGATGTCGTTTGAAAAAACTGCATACGAATTTTATGATAATCTACGGACGCGAGTAAGTAATCGTTTGCGTCCACTGATAGAGGAATTGATGGAGGAAGAAAAACGCCATTACTCACTATTTGAAAATTTGCTGCAAAATGCAAATGTACAATCACATATCGGAGATAAGATCAAAACACCGGCTAGTGATCATAAATTTTCAGATTATGTTCATGCACCTAAATTGGACGATATGCCAGATGACCAATCCATTTTGCAGTATGCAATGGGACGTGAACAAGCTGCAATGGAACAGTATTCAACGTTAGCTGAAGAAACACCAGAGGGACCTATCCGTGATTTATTTCGCTTTCTGGCTAATGAAGAATTAGAGCATAAACAAGAACTTGAAAAACGTTATTATGATTTAATTCATAGCGGTGGCGTGTAACAATAAAAATTATTTCCGCGTTTTTTCCTCGTTCTGCGCATTTTTTCTCGTTCTACGCACTGCGTAGGACGCGCTACGTCGGGCAATTCTGAAAAATATTGCACGTGCAATAAACGTTCATTATCTCGAAAATGATTATAATTTCAATTTTTTAAAAATAGGTTCTGGAATGAATTTAATCACTTTCATAATTAGCCACCAAAAACTAGGTAAATACACTTCATTTTTACGCTTTTGCATTGCTTGATAAATTCCTCGACCAACTTGTTCAGGCGTTGCCCATAATACTCCTTTTTTAAAATCACGAGTCATAGGTGTATCGACGAAACCCGGTTTTACAGTCAATACACAAACATTACTAGCAGCTAAACGATTGCGTAAACCTTGTAAAAAAATAGCTAATCCTCCTTTTGCACTACCATAAATATAATTACTTTGTCGTCCTCTGTCGCCTGCAACTGAGGAAATCACTGCAATACAACCATATCGTTGTTGCTCAAAATAATTTGCCAGTGGAGTCAATAAGGAAACGACACTAAGGAAATTTGTTCTAAGTGCTTGTTCGGCAGCGGCATAATCTACTTGACAAACTTGTTGATCGTCTAATGTTCCGTGTGCAATGAGTACCGCATCAATACCTTGCATATCTTGTTCTGCTTGTTTAATGAGTGAGGCGTGTTTATTAAAATCATTTAAGTCTTGTACAGCGAAATCTACTTTTTCTGCGCCTTGTACTCGTAAATCATCTGCTACCATTTTTAATTTATCAGCATCACGTCCAACTAGAAATAAATGACAGCCCTCATGAGCAAAATATTTTGCACAGGCTTGAGCAATCGCGGAAGTTGCACCAAAAATAAGCACTTTCTGCATAAGATGTCCCTTATATAATACTACGTGTGACTCGTCGCCAAAAACTCGATGAAAAGCGTGAGTCAGTATATTTTATGAATTCTTCCCATTGAGGGTAATAAATTTGGAAATGACGCGGTGATAAACGTGCATCTTTGCAAGGATAAACCACGCCACCCGCTTCTTGCACCATCTGATCTAACCGTTCTAATAGTAAAAAAGTTTGTTCGCCTTTAATTGGAAAATCTAACGCTAAAGTCACGCCCTGACGTGGAAATGATAGGATACCGGGAGATTGGATTGTACCAAATGTTTTTAAAACGGCTAAAAAGGAGCTTAAACCAGATTGAGCAATAGTTTGTAAAATTTTACTTATCACTTGATGATCTTCATAAGGCACAACGAATTGATATTGCAGAAAACCTTTGGTGCCGTATAAGCGTTTCCATTCCAAAATTGAGTCCAGTGGATAGAAAAATGAATCATAGTCAACAAAGCTTTCCACTATTCGTTGACGTTGTTTGTGATAAAGTAGGAAATTGAATGTTTTAACGGTCAAGCTATTGAGTGCGAAACCGGGTAAATTAATCGGCATGGTGCGCATCACTTCTGGCAATTTTTGGATAAAAGGAGGTTGCCAATTTTTTGGTAATAATTCGGGATCGGTAATGTGATTACCACGAAAAAAAATGCCACGTCCCAGACTCTCACCCTGTGCCAAGCAATCGACCCATGCCATTGTATATTCATATTTTTCATCAGATTCAGCGGATAATTGAAAAAAATCCTCTAAATTGGCAAATTTAACAATTTGTTGATGAATAGCACGATGTTGAATGCGACGTAATTTAAATTCTGCCCAAGTAATTAAGCCTGTTAAGCCTAAACCGCCAATTGTCGCGTTATAGTAATCTGATTTGTTTTGCGGGGAACAGATATGGCGTTGTCCATCTGATGTTACTAATTCAAATTGAGTAATATGTCGCCCGAATGTGCCTGCACGATGGTGATTTTTACCATGTACATCATTAGCGATTGCTCCGCCTACTGTGACAAATTTTGTACCGGGTGTCGTGGGTAAAAACCAACCTTTTGGTACGAAGTGTTGTAGAATTTCCGCAAAGCTCACACCCGCTTCACAGCGTAATAATCCCGTATTTTCATCAAAGCTAATAAAACGGTTTAGTTGACGAGTATCGAGTAACAATCCATTATCATTCAGGCATACGTCACCATAACTACGACCTAAACCATAAGCTAGGATACTAGATTTATTATCGAGAGGTAGGATTTCGTGTCGCCAGCGCATCGTTTTGACTGTTTGCGACACACGGGGAAAACGTCCCCAAGATTCAAATTGCTGTGTCATAGAAACGGTTTACTAATCCCATTTTGTTGATATTTATTAGCGTATTACACACTTTCAAGTATCCTGTTTTGCCAAACTATCACCCCGACCAATGGCGTAATAGATAAAGCCTCGACTGTGCATTTTTTGAGGCTCATACAGATTACGTCCATCAAAAATGACTGCTTGTTTCAATTTTTGCTTGATTAAATTAAAATCTGGACTACGAAACATACGCCATTCCGTGACAATAATCAACGCTTCTGCATCTTGCAAGGTGGTCTCTGGCGAATTGCACAATTGTAAATCATCACGCAATCCATAAATCCGTGTTGCCTCTTGCATTGCTTCGGGATCGTAAGCTTGTACGATAGCACTTTGTTTCCATAAGGCTTCCATTAAATGCCGACTAGGTGCCTCGCGCATATCATCCGTATTAGGTTTAAATGCCAAACCCCATAGCGCAAAACGTTTACCTTGTAATGCACCATTGAAATGTTTATATATTTTATGAAATAATATATTACGTTGTAAATCATTAACTTGCTGTACTGATTTTAAAATTTTAGGCTCAATTTCCACATTTTCAGCAATTTTAGTGAGTGCTTTCACATCTTTAGGAAAACATGAACCACCAAAGCCTACACCGGGATAAATAAAATGAAAACCAATGCGCGGGTCAGAACCAATACCAATCCGCACATTTTCAATATCCGCCCCGACTTGTTCTGCAATATTTGCCATTTCATTCATAAAACTAATTTTTGTTGCTAGCATTGCGTTAGCAGCGTACTTAGTCAATTCCGCTGAACGTACATCCATGATGATTAAACGATCATGATTACGATTAAAAGGTGCGTACAATTCACGCATAATGTCCGCCGCACGTTGACTGTTAGTGCCGATAACGATTCGATCCGGTTTCATAAAATCTTCAATCGCCGCGCCTTCTTTTAAAAATTCTGGATTAGAGACTACATCGAATGAATATTGTTTTGTGCGTGTTGCTAAAGTTTCAGTCAATTTTGCTGTCACTTTGTCCGCAGTACCTACGGGAACGGTGGATTTATTTATAATAACTTTGTAGTCATCCATGTATTGACCAATGGATTGAGCGACTTGTAGGACGTACTGCAAATCAGCAGAACCATCTTCATCAGGCGGTGTGCCGACTGCAATACATTGTATTTCACCATGTTTTACTGCTGTTTCTGTATCACAAGTAAATTGAATTCGACCACTGGCTAAATTTGATTTTAATAAATTTTTCAAACCGGGCTCATAAATGGGCGATTCTCCACGTTGCAATATTGCTGTTTTACGTTCATCTACGTCCACACAAACGACATGATTACCTACTTCAGCTAAACAAACTCCTGTAACTAACCCAACATATCCAGAACCAAAAACCGTAATACGCATCAGTAAAAGCCCCTCGTTTAAAAATTGAAAGCGAATAAGTAAAGATTGTTGTCAAATCGTGTTATCTTCCCACTGCTGCCGCCACTATAGTCGATTTACGTGAAAGAAGCGTGAAACTAAATTGAAAAATAGCATTTTATCGTTTGCGTTATAAATAAAATGTGCGTCTATTTTTGATAATAGCTCATGGGTTTTTAGAGTCGGAATATAGTCAAAATACAGCAGATTTAAATTAACGCTTTAGATGTTCTAATTTTCCTTTCACACCGTCCCATTTTTCAGCTTCTGGCAGCGCGTCTTTTTTCTCATCAATAACTGGCCATATTGCTGCAAGTTCAACATTTAATTGGATAAAATTCTCAAACTCTGGCGGTAAATCATCATCCGAAAAAATCGCCCCAGCAGGACATTCAGGCTCACATAATGCGCAATCAATACATTCTTCTGGATCGATTACTAAAAAATTAGGTCCTTCATGAAAACAGTCTACTGGACACACTTCTACACAATCAGTATATTTACATAAAATACAGTTATCTGTGACAACATAAGCCATATTTTCGTACCTTCAAATTTGAAAAACGTGTTATATTATAATAGAATTAGCAAAAGAGGTAGATGAAGCCTACGAAACTATGTTTAAAACCATATTCAACACTTTTTTTATCTTTACGTCGCTGCTATGCACTATTGTCGCGTTTGCGTGGATGCTGAATTATTTTGATTATAATGAATGGGATAATCATTTGATTCCAGTCGTTCAAGCGGATTATACGCCCAAAACGCTCCCACAATCCCAAACAAAATCAGCTCAAGCTTTTACGCCTACGTTAGAGCCTAGTGTGCTGCCTGAAGCCTATCAAATTGATAAGCGTATTGAAATAAAGTTTCCGCCAGATGCTAAGATTTTAACCGTTAATGAGCGCAAAAAACTTGATGGTATTTTAAAAGGATTAGAAATTGACGCTAATCAAGAAGTGCGTATTTTAGCTACTCCTGCGCCACTAAAACGAGATACCGTTTCCTCTTCTCATGCGGCTAAACTTAGGGCACAATCTGTTGCGCGGGTCATTTATCCCTATACGCAACATATTGATATTTCCTATCACGCCAAAATGCCACCTAATCAAATCATTATCGAATTTCCTTAAAATGTATGGGTAGTTTATTTGAGGCAGCTTATGATGTAATAATGTGCTGCCAGATAAATGAAAAAGTTGAAAAAACAAATAGTTACGCTGCGGCATGGCGAGAAAATCGGCTTATTTTAGATTCATCTCAAGTTGCGCCCGTTTCCATTTTTCAGGCAGGCAAACCAGAGAATTTGCGGCTTGTCGCGCCTAAATTTGTTCCTAAACGCAAATTGCAATCGGAAGAAGGTATTGCAGCATTATTACATGCGGTTGCACATATTGAATTTAATGCAATTAATTTAGCATGGGATGCAGTGTATCGTTTCCGTGATATGCCAGATGCGTTTTATAATGACTGGATTCAAGTTGCTCATGAGGAAGCATTGCATTTTACTATGGTGAGAAAGCCTTTACTTTTAATGGGTTATGATTATGGCGAGTTGCCCGCACACAACGGATTGTGGGAAATGGCAGTTGAAACAGAAACCGATGTGATGGTACGCATGGCATTAGTACCCAGAGTGTTGGAAGCAAGAGGCTTGGATGCAACTCCTAAAATTATGAAAAAATTACAGCAATTTAAGCAAGATAAATTAGTTGAAATTTTAGAAGTCATTTTGCATGACGAAATAGGGCATGTTGCAATTGGTACACGTTGGTTTAATGAATTATGTGCTCAACGTCACTTAGAACCCCAAGAGACTTTTAGAAGGTTACTTAATCAATATTATCGCGGCAAAATTCGTGGTCCATTCAACATTGAAGCACGTTTACGGGCAGGATTTAGTTTAGATGAATTAAATGCTTTAGAAAGTTTGTAATGTAAGTAGGGTAATCGCATTAAAATTATCCACTCATTATAAATTCTGCCTCCCATAAGTGTCTTGTCTTTATCAACTGTAGAATGATTTTGAACAGCTAAAAATTTTAATGCGATTATCTATACTTTTCGCGTAGACTGGCTAGGTAGTTATCTAACCTTTTAATGTAGGATTTTTCTTGTACTTAGTTTGAATAGGCCACTTAATTGGCTTAATTTCTTTGCGCCGTGCAATCATAGTAATAGAGCTATTTTCCGGCATATCTTTGAAACGTTGATAAGGAGGGGCTTCGTGATATTGTGGATTAAAAACGCCGTTATGTACAATTTTTAAATCATGAATTTCAAAACCATTTTCTAAATAAAAATCACAATACCAGGTTGGATTTAAGTTATAAAAACCATGATTATACATATTAAAAGGATTACCTTGCGTAACAAATCCGCCTTGCATTACCATTTCTGCAAAGTTTTTTACTGCCTGAGCAATATTAAAACAATGTTCACATGTACCACCATCTATAGCAATTGCGTACTGCTCTCTGTACTCGGAAGGCATAGGCTCATTCAAATCTAAAACAATTTCGTCACCACGCGCCTGAATAATATCAAAAATTTCCAATTGGTATCCAAGCAGGCTGAAAAAATGCACGGCTTCCGCAATTTTATTAGTAATTTGAGAAATGCCATGCCAACGAATAATCGAAGCTGAATCTGGATGAAATTTCAATTTTGCCGCAATGTGTTCACCAAAAATTGCCTTAATTTGCTCTGTGTTCGCCAAAATATCGGGATACCCTAAACAAGCAATCCGCTTAGAAGGAAAATTCTCTCTATCTAAAACTTCAGTTATTTGTTTTAGGATAATAAGACTTTGCGCTGTCAGTGCCATAATTCACCTATAACCAACCTAATTTGAATTTTTAATCAACTTGTCTGCGGCTAATTGTATATTATTTTTTCAGCTATCTCCATTTATAATAATCTTTAATTACGCTAATGGATTTTATTTTGATGATTCATCTTCGCTTTGATTCAAGATAATTACCTCTACCCGCCGATTTTGTTGTCTTCCCGATTCAGTTGAATTGCTTGCTACTGGCCACGATTCGCCGTAACCTTTTGCAATAATTCGGCTTGGATGAATACCACGCTCAATTAATTTAGAACGTACAAATTCCGCACGACGCTGCGATAAATTTAAATTATACGCCTCATCACCAGTATCGTCAGTGTGAGACTCAATTAATACTTTATAAATAGGGCGTGAGTTTAAAAATTCGGCAACTTTATCTAAATTGCGTAACACATCTTCTGGTAATTTTGAGGCACCTAAATCAAAAAATGCTTCACCAAAACTTAATTCTAAACCTCGCTCTGTTTGTTTGCTTTTTAACTCGGTCAACTCGTGTTGTAAACGCTGTGAATTTTGTTTAGCAACTTGCAATTGCTCACCTAACATATCATCTTGTAACCGATTGACTTCTTTTAAAAATGCTAATTGCTTATCCAATAATTGTTGCTGCTCTACTTTTTCACGCTTACGTTGCGCAACCCGTGCTGCAATTTCTGATTGACGTTGAGATAAATAGGCTAAATGCTCCATTTCAGCCGCTTCACGCAAATCTCGCGCTTGTTGTAACGCCTGCTCAGCGCGTTGTAATTCTAAAGCAATTTGTTGTTTTTTCTGTTCTAAAGTATCAATATACTGCATTTCTTTAGCTGATTTTGAGTTTTCAGCGTCCAGCAAAGTTTTTTCTGCTTGTGTTAAAGCTTCCATTGTGGCAAATAATTCACTCGGTGATGTGTTGAGTTGCATGGCTGAAATTTGTATAAGTTGTTTTGTGGAAAGACTTTTAATTTTTTCAGCGTATGGGTCTGACTTGGATTGAATGGGATTTAATTGACAACCCGTAATCAATAATATCAAACCGTAAACCCAATAAGTTTTAAACACGATAAAATCCCCCCCATAATGGTAAAACAGTATAATAACCACCTAAACGATTTTTGAAAAATTTATTTTGCGCAGTTTTAAAAAAAAACTGTGGTATTATCAATACTCTCGCCTTTTGCTTTTCGAGTGCACTGTTTCACAATTATCGGAAATGACTTACGTGTATTTACCTCGACGAGTGATGGTGACGCAAACTATTTGCGTCTAATTGACTACAACAACATAATAAAATTATGTTAGTCTCGTTCACGAGCAGTTAGCTGATAAAAAGCTATGGATTGGAACGCTTACTTTTTATCCTAATTGCGCATTTTTGCCAACCTTTGACGAGGATATTGATTTTTCAAGCAGAATTGTTTGGTGTCAGCGTTGCGGCTGTCAATGAACATTTGAAAAATATGTTTGAATCCAATGAATTAGCGCAAGATTCAGTTATTAGGAAATTCCGAATAATTGCCACCGATGGTAAAAAATACAATCTAAATTTTTACAACCTCGATGCCATTATCGCGCTTACTTTAGTAAAACAAATTTTGTACCCCCTGTAATATTAAAATAATTCTGTACATCTTATTGGGTTTTTGCTAGGTTTGCTACTAGCTGTTGAACCAAAGTTTAAGGTATTTATTATGCGTAGACCGGGTACACGAGATTTAGAATATTCAACTTTACCGAGCTGGTTACGTCGCCTACTCGGTATAGAACAGGAAACTCAACCTGTTATACAACCTCCTATCACCGAGCAACCGACTCCTAAGCCGCCCGCTCCAAGACAACCCACTATTCCAGCACGAAATCGATTTAATACCTCGTACTCGTACAATAACGCTACTATGCTAAGTCAATTGGCTGAGGCAGAAAAGTATCGCTCCATTATTGAGGCTGCCACTAGACGTTATAATTTTCAATCTTCTGTACTATGTGGTATTGGTTCGCGTGAATCGCACTGGGGATTAGCATTGCGTCCCAAAGGACCAAGTGGTACCGGTGATTTTACTCGTCGTAGTCCACGCGGTAATCGTACTGGTACATTGCCACCTGACGGTGGTGGTTATGGTCGTGGCTTGATGCAAATTGATTACGATTGGCATGAATTTGCACGAACTGGTAATTGGCGCATTGCAAGTGAAAATATTTATTATGCTTGTAGCGTTTTAAATGATGCACAACGTTTTTTTGAAGATCGACTGCGCCTAAGCGAAAGTGATAAATTACGTGCCATACTCGCCGCTTACAACGGTGGTGCAACAGCGACTTTACGAGCAATTCAGGCGGGTAAGGATATTGATGCCAATACTACGGGTAAAGATTATTCACGAGATGTCTTAAATCGCAGTGGTTGGTTTCAACTACATGGTTGGTCGTAAATTCGTTTTTTTTTTAATAAAAATACTTGCTTTTTTTGATCCCATACATGTTGAGTAATTTATTTTTTTATAAGGAAATATTCTATGACAATGCGCACTTTATTAGAGGGAAAACCAAAACAAACCATTACCGTACCCTCAACAGAAATGACATTGACGGCTATACGAAAAATGGTAGACGCAAAAATTGGAGCCTTACTGGTCACAAGTGAAGCTGGTGTGCCAATCGGTATTTTAACTGAGCGTGATGTATTACGTTTTTGCAGCTCACAGGCTGATAAACTCGCCTCAACACAAGTGACAGATGTGATGACGAAAGATTTAGTAGTCGGTACGTTAGATACTAGTATTGATGATGCACAAGTTTTAATGACTCAACATAAATTCCGCCATCTACCTATTGTGGACGCGGGAAAAGTTGTCGGTATTGTTTCAATTGGGGATTTGGTTAAGGCGCGATTACGTGAGTCTGCTGTTGAAGTAAAATATTTACGTGATTTTATTGCAATGAATTAATTAGGGTAATCACATTAAAATTATCCACCATCCGCCGCAGTATAGCAGGCGTGCGAAGCTTGTTTTATTGATGCAGAATAAATTCTGTACGCTTGAATATATCTCGTAAGTTATTGATTTTACGTTGTAGAAAGTTCTAAAAATGAAGTTCTTTTACAGTCTCGGCATGTAGGAACGAAAAATAATGCTTTTGCACTTTCACGGCTTCTATCGTCAACGTGTAAACCTATTATTCGACGGGTTGGAACATCACTTTTCTAACACCACCAATATTTTAGAAGAGATGATTTATCTGACTGAATCCGAACGCTGATCAAGTTCAGAAGATACTGGTGTTTGCAGGTGTAAATCAGTTTTGTGTGGAATAAAGTGCTGGCTTTAAACCTATTTCGACTGTAGAATAAACAGCCGATTCTAAGGTAAAGACAATCGTTTGACACGAGTGATGTCACGATATAGAATTTTTGTAGAAATTTAGCATATTAGTAGTTGCTAATATTCAGATAACATAGTATCCTGTGTTTGAGTTTGCTGCTAAACAGCGGAAGGGATTCAGGGCAGACTACTATAAAATATATTGAATTTAAATAATCCTGATGAAGGAGATGATTATGAAATTTGCTAAAGTTTTAGCTTTATCAGCGGCTATCGGTGCTGCTACAGTTGCTGCACCTGCTCAAGCATGGTGGGGTCCTGGTAGTTGGGGTGGTCCTTGGGGTGGTCCTGGTTATGGCTACAACAATTGGGGTCCTTTCGATGGTACTGGCTTCGGTGACGGTAACTTTGATATGAACTTTGGTGTTCGTGGTAGTGGTCGCGGTAATGCTTACGGCAATGGCTATGGCTACAATGGTTATGGTCATCCTGGCTATGGTGGTTATCCTTATGGCGGCGGTTATGGCGGCTATCCTTACGGCGGCGGTTATGGCGGCTATCCTTATGGCGGTGTACCAGTTCCTCCACCAGCTCCTTACGGTATGCCACCTGTTCCTCCTAAAGATTCCGAAGAAAGCAAATAATATTTTTTTAAGCATCTGAACTTCAACCAAAGGCGATTGCAAAATTGTCTTTGGTTAAGTTTTCTTTAGCAACACGTAAACTGCTCCTGTCCCTCCGTCAAATTGTCTTGCAGAACAAAACGCTAATACTTCATCTCTCTGTTGCAGCCAACGGCTTAATTTTCCTTTTAAAACAGGCTGTTTATTCCAAGAGCCACGCCCTTTCCCGTGTACGATGCGAATACAACGATATTGATTAATTTTGCATTCATGTAAAAAGTAAACGACTGCTTCTCGTGCTTGCGGGACAACCATACCATGCAAATCTAATTCTGCTCTTACACTATAATAGCCACGCCGCAACTTACGCAATACGCTACGTTGAACTCCCGTGCGCAAAAATATCAATTCTTCGCCTGTTTCCAAATCGTAGGGATCATACTTGTCTGACATCATTTCATCGCGGATGCTTAACCGTTCTTGTTCGCGCTGACGTGGAATTGCGGTAAGTTTTTTAGGTTCAGGCTTAATAACATTACATTTAATAGGTTTAATACCTTCAAGATTTTGCATAGCTTGACGAAATAGTTTCACATCCATTTCATCTAGCGATTGCTTACTCATAAAGACAATCCTAGCTAAAAAATTGAATAATAAATTGTTACATTTAGGAGTTACGCAGTTCAGATGAAAATTTTACGCTATATTTGCAACTCACAATAAATCAGGACGCAGAGCGTCCTTGCTGCTTCCCAACGGAGACCATTGGGACGAGGAACGCTTTAACTGCGTAACACCTAACATTATGGAAGTGGGACTATAACACGAATAATGACAAAAAATGACAAAAAATGCGTGATAAACCTGTCCAACATAAGCTATAAAGGAATTTGCCATGAAAAAAGTAAGTCAGTCATGAGGATAGACATATCGTTATAGAACGCTGGTGCGTCCAATTGGGGGACGGTGCGCCTGTAAAGGCACTTTATCAACATGGTGAAAGTCCGTGTAGGAGTATGCCATAAACTCCGTAGCTGAAAGTAACTGCGTCACCGTGAGGTGGGGTGGGAAGCAACTGGAAGCGAACAATCAGTCCGTAGGATGACGAACTCGTTTCGGTGTTCTGTTGTGGTGAGCCTTCCGTTCCATGGCGAAACCTGAAAAGCAACTATCACGCTGGCATGGCAGTTAAAGCGATGATAGAACAACAGAGTATGTTTGGAGATGGAATGATTGGAAGGTAAAGTGAGATAAACAGGGAGAGCTGCTCATTGGAGTGCTGAAAACGCTGAAAAAGTTTGTAAGTCATTGATTTTAGGTGGAGCGTATTTGCATAAGTGATTGATTTTATTATAGGTAAAAAAAGTTTTTCGGAGTTCTCAGT
>CAYMCP010000016.1:0-49636 GCA_964388965.1 uncultured Thiotrichaceae bacterium
ATTATGTTTGATGATTTACAGCAAGATTACTTGCGTGCAATGGAAATTGATATTTGGGTACGGCGTGAACTTGTTGTTGAACACCACGCTCAACCACGCCACACTACAGAACCAGTAAAATCAGCAAAATCATTAAATCCTACTAAACACGTTGCTCAGTCTACAAAACCACGCTCACAACCTGTTGTAGATAAAGTTGATTGGGCTAGTTTAATGCAACAAGTTTCTCAATGTACAGCTTGCGCACTGCATAGCACTCGTACACAAACTGTTTTTGGCGTAGGGAATCCTTGTGCAGATATTTTATTTATTGGCGAGGCACCCGGTGTTGACGAGGATAGACAAGGTGTGCCTTTTGTAGGACGTGCTGGACAATTATTAGATAAAATGTTATTCACAATTCAGCTACGGCGCGAAGATATTTATATTGCAAATATTTTAAAGTGTCATCCACCAGACGACCGCAATCCCGGTATTGAGGAAAAGTTTTGTTGTACACCATTTTTAAAACAACAAATTGCATTCATTCAACCTAAAATAATCATTGCATTAGGTCGAGTTGCCGCCACTTTTTTGTTAGACAGTGGTGAAGCAATGGGAGTTTTACGCGAGCGAAGTCGCAAACAAACTTTGTTTTATGGAGATACGGGGGTTAGAGTGCTCGCAACCTATCATCCAGCTTACTTGTTGCGCAGTAATTTACAAAAGCGTAAGGCATGGGAAGATTTACAATTAATTAGACAGATTATTACAGAATAAGCTTTATGAGTGCCGTTTTAGCCCAACCGCAATTAGTTATACGTCCCATGTCGAAAGAAGATTTAACTGACATCATGTTAATTGAATCTGCCGCCTATTCATTCCCATGGACACAGCATATTTTTGAAGATTGCTTTAAAAAAAATTATCACAATTACGTGTTAGAAGATAATCAAATTTTAGTCGGTTATGGCTTGATGCTGATTGCTTGCACCCAAGAAGCACATATTTTAAATATTTGTGTACATCCCGATTATCAAAATTGTGGTTATGGACGAATTTTACTTAACTATTTATTAAGCATAGCACGCAACAAATTGGTCGAAGAGGTATTGCTAGAAGTGCGTCCCTCGAATCAAGCCGCTATCCATTTGTATTACACGATGGGCTTTAATCAAATAGGCGTGAGACGTAATTATTATCCCGCAAAAAATGGGCGTGAAAATGCGTTAATGTTTGGATTGACGCTGTAAGAAGTCAACGTACTGTGTCAAATTTGACTGGACGCGGTGCATCGTCATGAGTTTATGACAAAAAAATAGTGTCATAAATTTATAATTCATTCTGTCAAGCTTATGTTGTAAAATCGCAATAATAAGGTTACGCTTATCTCTAACCTTAGTGTTTATTTTTACAATTTACTCTTAACATCATCTGGTAGAAACTATGTCAATTGCACTTTCTTCTATGTTAATTCAAGCAATTATTTCCTTAATTGCTGGTATTTTAATCTTAATCAAACCTAAATTGTTAAGTTATATCGTAGCATTATTTTTAATTGTTACAGGTATCATTGGAATTGCTAAAGAAGTAGGACTTTTATAAGATTCTCTCTTAAAATCAAATTATTCCTACGTGTATTCTTTTTTATTCAAGAGCCGTAGGAATGCCGTTTTCAGTCAAAATTCGCCAGTCAAAAACCAATTAAAAAATTAAAAAATCTTACGAGGCTTTCCATGCAACATCATGATGTACTCATTGTCGGCGGCGGTATGGTAGGCAATACGCTCGCTGCCATATTATTGCAACAACAATTTAATGTTGGCATCGTTGAGGCGAGTGTACAACAAACATGGAATGTAGAGCAGACAGATTTGCGTACTTTTGCTTTAACTCGCGCCTCTGAGCAGATTTTTCGTCACATTCAAACTTGGGAAGCAATGCAAAATTTACGTGTTAGTCCTTACGAGCAAATGCACGTTTGGGACGCGGTTGGGACTGGTGAAATTCATTTTAATTGTGCGGATATTCACGAACCTACTTTAGGACACATTGTGGAGCAATCTGTCATTCAAACCGCATTGGCGCAACGTTTAAACACATTTGATAATTTAACTATTTATCGTCCTGTAAAAGTCGAACGTTTTGAATTAACTGACAATGTTATGCAAGTTCATCTAAGCGATAATACAACAGTAAGTACGCAATTATTAGTAGGTGCTGAAGGGGCACATTCTCAAGTCCGCTATCTCGCTGGCATCGCTTATGATATGCACGATTATGGACAACAAGCCATTGTTGCGAATGTAAAAACTGCATTGTCGCATCAATTGACAGCATGGCAACGATTTTTACCCACAGGTCCACTAGCATTTTTGCCGTTACGAGATAAACATTGGTGTTCGATTGTTTGGAGTGTAGACAGTCCAGATGCTTTACGTTTAATGGACTTAGATGTCGCTTCATTTCAAATTGAGTTAGCAGCCGCTTTTGAACATAAATTAGGCGCGATATTGGAAAGCAGTCAACGGGCTGCATTTCCGTTACAAAGTCGTGTTGTTCGTCGTTATGTGCAGCAGCGTTTAGCCCTAGTTGGTGATGCCGCGCACACAGTACACCCATTGGCAGGTCAAGGTGTAAATTTAGGTTTACTTGATGCGGCTTCATTAGGAGAAGTATTAATTCGAGCTAAACATGAGGATTTTGGACAAAAGATGATTTTAAGACGTTATGAGCGTTGGCGTAAAGGACATAATGCAATGATGGTAGGTGCAATGTATGGTTTTAAACATTTATTTTCTTATTCAGCACAACCTATTAAATGGTTACGCAATGCAGGTTTAAATCTGACTAATTCAAGTGTATTAGCAAAAAAAGTAATTATGCGTCAAGCGATGGCGTTGGAAGGAGATTTACCACGAATGATTGTCGGTGAATGATTAATAATGAGCATTAAAGAGAGTGAACCAAGTTAGTCGATGCTGAGACGTTAGATTTATATTTAAAATTATGTAGGCATATAATCTTCAATTTGAATAGAAATATCAGTATGTTCGGCAATAAATGCAGCAATATCCGCCTGCCAGCCACCTGTTTCACTATTGTGATGACTAATACCAGTATAATTATATTCTAACTTAATTTTTTCAGAATTTTGCGTGACTGCATCGCGTGAATATTCAGATGCGTAAAATTGTGGAGCATCTTCGCTATCTGCAAACCAGATATGACAACGACCTTGATGACTCCATTCTGCAACGATTAATTCTTTAATTTTAAATAACAATACACAATGATTACTACGAATATTAGTGCCAATTAAATTAGCGTAAGTTCCCTGTACCATTTCATGTAATTCTGGATTATTTTGTAAAAAATTTTGTGCAGCACTACCCAATACAAGCCATGCTTCATCAATACATTCACGCTCATAGTACGCCCACCAAAAAGCTCGCCGATATTGCCAATGTTTATCCAATACACATTGATCCAAAATTTCAATAAATGTTTCCAAAGTTGTACCAATTAACCAACGATATATCACGTGCATCAATGAGTTAGCGACACCATGCCATGATTGATTATGAGTACGCGGGTCTTGAAAATGTTTGATTAAAAAATATTGTACACATTGTTTAATTTCTATTTGTGGGTCGGCGTGTTGCCAGGGCGTAAGCAGTGCTTGAATTAATTTGCGTTTAGTATCTGGATAACGTAATTTATTATTTTCCTCACTCCACGACAAAATGTAATCTAAAGTTTGTAAATCATACTTTTTAATTTTAATAATCTGCTGCAATCCATTTTGATACAAAGTTTTAACATATTCACTATTGATCAATTCCCCCTTAAAACCCAAATCTGTTAAAACCGTTAATGGTGGATGTTTTAAGCACTGTTCAGTTAGTAATTGCACACCTAATTCAGGCTCAAAAACACGGTATTTTTTATGTTGTTTTTTCCAATTTTGTAATGTTTTATTTCTAAAATTTTGCTTTAACGCTTGCTCAATAAAATAGCCAACTTTATCAATATTGGTTTTTTTAAAGCTGAATTCATAAAAATATACTCGAATCATCCGTTTTAACAAAATAGGGCTATCTAATACATAATTCCATAATTCATCAAATAATTCGCCATATTGGGCTAAATGTTGTGCTTTTTTACCATACCAAAGTAACCAGATAACTTGTCGCCATTGTTGCGTTGTTATTGCGCTCCAATCGCCGTGTTTAGCAGCATTAAAAAAGGTTTGATGTAAGCTTTTTAAATCACGAGGCTGTGGCTGTCCAGTTGTTTTAGCCTGTTTAATTAATTGATTTGCAATGGTTAGTAACTCAGGTTTATCGACAGTAAAATTAAGACTATGCGTAGTTTGACTGAGTTTTTTCAAAGTTTGGCGAATTGATGTCGACATCACATAACCTACATGACAACAGAGCTTAGATATGGGTGCGGTTCTGCTTCGTCCCAAATTTGCGTAAAAGTGTTGTTTAAAGATTTGGCGAATTGGGCATCTGCAAAATGAAAATTGGTTTTCAAACTATCAGGGTAAGGACGATGAATTACGCCAATATCATCTACAATTAAAAACGTCTCCGTATAGGATTTAAAACGCTCAGGCAGGCAACGAAAATTAAAAAAACTACTTAGACGTTTTCCTAATTCAATAATACGGTGCCCACGACTCACAGCAAGTTGCGGATTATGTAAAATAATTCTAACGCGATTACGATGATTTTGTAAGGCAAAATGCTCAAACGCATTGAATATATCTTCATTATTATAAGTTAGCGGATCGAAATCATAACTTAAAATATCAATTTTTCTATCCGCTTGGTACAACATCTGAGCGGTAAGTTCTCGGATTTGCTCACTATCCACGCAAGTTAAAATTTGCTCTGTTTCAGCTAAAATGAATTCATTCATCGTTTTCAGCCTAAGTGGTTACATTTTCGATGTATTGTACTATGAACAAATAATCATCCTCGTCTTAAAAAAATATTTTTCATTGTAAAACAAGTACATAGTCTAAGTGATATAAAGTTATATCTTGTTAGATAATTGTTTTTTTCAAGATAAAATCTTCAAAACGAGGATTTACTAGCAAAAAGACATGATATGTCGAGTAGATGCTGCTGTGTATTTTGACTGTATTCGGTATTAAATTCTATTCAGCTTCCTTGCTTATTTCCTCATTTGCTTCCTCACCAAGTGGACGAATATTAAGCAATTTAGCCCGGATTTTATTTTCAATTTCCGTTGCAATTTGCGGATTTTCCCTCATGTAGTTACGCACGTTTTCTTTACCCTGTCCGATTTTATTATCTTGATAGCTATACCAAGCTCCAGCTTTGTCTATGATGCCGTTTTTAGCACCCAAGTCGATGATTTCACTTTCACGCGAAACCCCTTCGCCATACATGATGTCAAAGATCACTTCTTTGAATGGTGGGGCTACTTTGTTTTTAACGACTTTTACTTTAGTTTCATTACCAACGATTTCATCGCCTTTTTTAACCGAACCAATACGGCGAATGTCTAAACGTACTGAGGCGTAAAATTTTAACGCATTACCACCGGTTGTTGTTTCAGGTGAGCCGAACATTACACCAATTTTCATCCTAATCTGGTTAATAAAAATCACTAACGTATTGAAACGTTTAATATTTGCTGTTAATTTCCGCAAAGCTTGAGACATTAAACGAGCATGTAAACCCATGTGTGAATCACCCATTTCGCCCTCAATTTCCGCCTTAGGAGTCAAAGCTGCAACGGAGTCAATCACAACCAAATCTACGCCACCAGAGCGCACCAACATATCTGTAATTTCTAATGCTTCCTCGCCGTTGCTGGGTTGTGAGAGTAATAAATCATTAGTATTCACGCCCAATTTTTCCGCATAATTGCGGTCTAAGGCATGTTCTGCGTCAATGAATGCAGCCGTACCGCCTTGTTTTTGAATTTCCGCCGCTACTTGTAAAGCAATTGTGGTTTTGCCAGAGGACTCAGGTCCGTAAATTTCAACAACCCGACCTTTTGGTAAACCGCCAATACCTAATGCAATGTCTAAACTCAAACTGCCAGTAGAAACGCTTTCAATATCTTGCACTAAAGCGACATCGCCCAAGCGCATAACAGAGCCTTTACCAAATTGCTTTTCAATCTGAGTAAGTGCAGCACCAAGTGCTTTTTTTCTATCTTCGTCCATAATATTGTGACCTAAAAAAATGAATATTGAGAATTCGATTAGCTGACAGACTAAAAAGTTTTTGTCAGAGTTTTGTTCTATTTTACCTCATACAGTTAAAACGTGTAATTGTTTCAGAAAGCATATTTAAGTGTGTATTTGAACGTTCGCCTTCTGCTGATAAGCCAGTTGAACAATTTCAATACTCAGCGTTTTAAATTTTCTGGAATAGGTTTATTTTCTGTATGGTTGCGGAACAGATAGGCTAGGATGAGTACGAAAAGTACGACCGCTAGTACAATGATGATTGGTAAATAATTCATTTGTTTAGCGTTAAATTGATTTGTTTCTAATGATTCTGTCGTTTCTTCAATCTCATTTACGAGTGCTTGAGTTGTCAGCTCATCAGTGTTTTCTGGTGCGGGTGAAAGTGTCGGTAAAGTGATTTCTTCTGTTTCGCTGGTAATGTTTTGTGGTTTTTCGATAGGGTCAGGCTGCGCATTTGTCATTGCTACGACGTTGGGCTGATCCTCTGATTCTTCCGCAATTTCAGATTCTTCCACTGTTTCGCATTCAATCGGTACATTTTGTCTTTTGAAAGCTCTCCATGCTGCGTTTTGTTGTTTGTAGGCTTCTAAAGCCTGTTGATGAGGAAGTTGTTCTATTTCGGCTAAATCAGGAATAGTGAGTGTTTGATTAACTTTTAACGAATTAATATTACAAGATAAACTAAATGCGTGAGGATTTGCTCTAAGTAGAGCTATAATCATTTGGTGACGGGTTATGGAATCGTTTGGCTTAACTTTTGGTGCAATTGTCCACAGTGTTTCACCGTTACGCAAAGGTCCATAGACTTGGTCAGCATGGCTCAAGGGTAAGTAGAGAAACAAAACGAGCAGTAAAATAATATTAGGTAGGTACATTATTTCCTTCCATGTTATTCACAACAAAAATCTCTGTGAACTATACCGCAAATCGTTACTAAAAATCTATACTAACCGCTCCAAAGATAGCAATTCTCATTTTAAACTTTAGTAGGAACAGATGCCGAGAATTTCCTTGTCCTAGTGGTCTCCGTTGGGGTACAGCGTGGGTGTGCCGCGTCCCGAAGTAAAAAAGTTGGGACGAGGAATAAAATATAATCGTTAAAAACTTAAACTGAAATAGAATTGTTGAATTTCTGCACCCCATAGTAGGGCTAACCACCCCGCGCCCGCGAGAAAAGGACCAAATGGCATCGGTATATTTTTATCACGTCCAGCGAGAAGAATTAAGCTGATACCAATCGCAGAGCCTACTAGTGAAGAAAGTAAAATAATCATCGGTAAAGCTTGCCAACCTAGCCATGCTCCGAGTAGAGCAAATAATTTGAAATCACCGAAACCCATACCTTCTTTGCCAGTGATGAGTTTAAATATTTGATAAAATAGCCATAAAAATAGATAACCTGCCATCGCGCCAATTACGCTATTTTCTAAACTGGTAAAGCCTTGAAAAAATAAATTAAATGCAATGCCTAACCATAGCAGTGGCATGATAATTTGATCTGGTAGTAGCTGGTGATCAAAGTCAATTACGCTGGCTGCAAGTAGTGCCCAAGTAAAAATGAGCGCGAAAATTAAACTGACACCATAACCTAATTGCCAACAGACGATTAAGCCTAATATGGCGGCGGAAAGCTCGATGATAGGATAACGGATCGAAATGGGCGTTTTACAGTTAGAACAGCGACCGCGTAAAAATAAGTAGCTGATAATAGGAATATTTTCCCAAAAACGAATCCGATGTTGACAGTGGGGACAATGTGAGCTAGGTGTGTTTAGGGTAAAAATTTTTTTATCGGTATCCGATGTTGGATGTTCATTAGGGAAGTATTCTTGACAATTTTCATGTAATTCATTAACCATCATAATCGGTAGGCGGTGAATGACGACGTTGAGAAAGCTACCAACAATTAAACCTAATAAACCAACGCTAAAATATAGCATCATAGGTTCATGTTCTAGGGTAGCGAAAAACAGTGTGATGATAGAACCTAATTCAGCTATTAAATCCATAATATTCCCTAAATTTTGTATTTTTGATAATTAAAAATCTAAATAACTTCACCCATTTTGAAGATAGGCAAATACATGGCGAGTACCAATCCACCAATAACGACACCTAAAAATGCCATAATCATAGGCTCCATCATCGCGCTGATTTTTTCAACCATTTCATCTACTTCCTCTTCGTAATAGTCGGCTACTTTGGCTAACATTTTGTCAATCGCACCAGATTCTTCACCAATTTGCACCATTTGTACGACCATGTTAGGCCACACGTCACCACATTCACGCATACTGTCGGCAAGTGCTGTACCAGTGGAAATATCACCTTTCATTTTCATTACCGCATCGTAATAAACAATATTGCCGGTAGCACCTGCAACCGAATCCATCGCTTCAACCATTGGTGTACCTGCGGCGAACATCGTTGACATGGTACGTGCAAAACGGGCAATGGATGATAAACGAATAAGACCACCAAATACGGGTAGTTTCAAAGATAATCGCTGCATGGCTTCATTGAATTTTTTGGAGCGTTTGTTAGCTTGCTGAAAAGCGGTTTTTAATCCGATTACCACTGCTAGTACGTGCATCCAATAGAGTTGTAGTTGATCAGATAAATATACGACAAATGCGGTTAATGCAGGTAAATCCGCACCAAAACCAGAAAATAAGTCCGCAAAGACTGGTACCACGAAAACAAGCAAAATGGCACTTACACCGGCTGCAACAACTAAAATACTCATAGGATAACTTAGAGCACCTTTAATTTTTTTCTTAATCGCCTCTGATTTTTCTTTGTAGGTCGCCACTTTATTTAATAGGGTTTCTAAAATACCAGCTTGCTCACCTGCCTCTACCAAGTTGCAAAATAAAGCATCAAATTGATCGGGATATTTACGCAATGCGTCGGCTAATGTTCCACCTGCTTCAATATCTGTTTTTAAAGCTATAATCAATTTTTGCATGGTAGGATTTTCATGACCTTCGCTTACAATATCAAACGATTGTAATAATGGTACACCTGATTCCATCATCGTTGTCAATTGTCGCGCAAATAGGGCAATATCTGATGCAGTAATGGGTTTACCGCCCCCTCCACCAAATAAAGCTTTAGGTTTCTTCTTAACTTTTGAAACGATGATGCCCTCACGACGCAACATCGCTTTGACAACCATGTCACTTTTACCTGTGCGTTCACCTTTTACTTTTTTACCCGTTTTATCTTTGCCTTCCCAGACAAACATGACAGACGCTTCTTTTTTTTCAGCCATAATCTAGTCCTTACTTACAACACGATTAATTTCCTCAAGTGAGGTAACACCTTCAATAGCTTTCTTTAAGCCAGACTTGCGCAAATCTGGTATACCTTCTTTTTCCGCTTGGTCTGCCAAATCTACCGCATTCCGTCCTTCCATAATTAAGCGTTTCATTGCATCAGAGATTGGCATGACTTGATAAATACCAACCCGCCCTTTATAGCCTAAATCGCCGCATTTTTCGCAACCACCCGGACGTGCAGAATAAAGCTTAAAATCTGGATTGTTTATCTGTTCTTCAGTGAAACCTTCGCTGAGTAGTGTGGTTTTGGGGATTTTTTGCTCTTCTTTGCAGTGCGGACATAAACGTCGCGCTAAACGTTGTGCCATAATCAAATTAACCGACGAGGCAATCGCAAATGGGGGCAAGCCCATATCAATCATACGTGTTAAAGTTTGCGGTGCATCATTGGTGTGCAGGGTGGACATAACCATGTGACCCGTACTTGCCGCTTTAATAGCAATACCACCGGTTTCAATATCACGAATCTCACCAACGAGAATAATATCAGGGTCTTGCCGTAAAAATGCTTTTAGAGCTTTGGCGAATGTCATTCCCGTTTTTTCATCGACTTGTACTTGATTGACACCGGGCAAGTTAATTTCCACAGGGTCTTCGGCAGTTGAAATATTTACTCCCTCTTTGTTTAGAATATTAATCCCGGTGTAAAGTGATACCGTTTTACCACTACCAGTAGGTCCAGTAACGAGTACCATACCATAAGGATTGGCTAACGCTTCTAAGTAAGCTTTTTTCTGTTCTTCCTCGTAACCGAGTTTATCAATATCCAAGTTCGCAGCGGAGGAGTCCAAAATCCGCATAACCACTTTTTCACCCCATAATGTCGGCATAGTGCTGACACGAAAGTCAATAGATTTGTTAGCAGATAGCTTTAATTTAATACGACCATCCTGTGGCACACGCCGCTCAGATACGTCTAAACGTGACATGACTTTAATCCGCGCTGAAATTTTGCGTTGCAAGCTAATTGGTGGATTGGCTGTCACGCGCAAAATACCGTCCACCCGAAAACGTACCCGATAAAATTTTTCATACGGCTCAAAATGTAAATCTGACGCACCCATTTTGATTGCATCTAACAACATTTTATTGACGAATTTGACGATTGGCGCATCTTCGACGGCTTCCTTATCATCTTCATCTTTTTTATCGTCTTCTTCGTCCGCTAACTCAAGGTCGCCAAGACCCTCTTCTAAATCCTTCATGGTGTCATCAAACAATTCCAACGAACGCTCAATGACCTTATTTAATTTATCATCTTCGACAATAATGGCTTCGGTATTCATTTTGGTATGAAATCGAATATCATCGAGGGCGGCTAAATTCGTCGGATCAGACATCGCCACAAACATCCGATTACCACGCTTAAAGACTGGTAATGCTGAATGTTTTTTGAGTAATTTTTCATCGATGTTTTTAATAATTTCTGGATTCAGCTCGATGCTATCGATGTCAACGAGTGGTGTGCCAAACTCTTCAGCAGCAGCGCGCGCCACTTCTCGACTAGGAAGCAAATTATTTTGCACGACGTAGGAGACAAACGGTATATGCTGTGCTAGTGCCTTTTCAAACGCAGCCTCCGCGTCTCCCTCAGTAAGCAACTTTTCATTGACTAGTTTACGTGCTAATCCAGTTAAAATAATTTTTGATTTAGAAACTGCCATACCCACTCTATCCAAATGCTTTGAACCAGTTAGACCTAACTATAGTGTATTTTAAGTGAAATTGCATTTTAGATTTAAACCCTGCCTAGATTTTTTTCATTCACTTGCAAAATTAACACTGTTTAAAATTTAAAATAAGGTTGATGACAAAATAATGACGCTGGATATTAAACTTGCTTTAAGAAATTTTGTAATAAATCATGACCATGTTGAGTTAGTATAGATTCTGGATGAAATTGTACGCCTTGTATTGCGAAATTTTTATGACGTAATCCCATAATTTCATCGCGTTGTCCGTTTTCTGTTTGTGTCCATGCGGTTACTTCTAGCTCTGTCGGCAAATTATTATCAGCGACAACCAAAGAATGATAACGTGTGGCAATAAATGGATTATTTAACGCTTTGAATACACCTTGATTATTATGATAAATCTGCGAAGTTTTTCCGTGCATAATTTTTTTAGCATGAACAATTTGCCCCTTAAATGCTTGTCCAATACTTTGATGACCTAAACAAACGCCAAGAATAGGTATTTTGCCTACAAATTTTTGGATAATCTCAACGGAAATGCCAGCTTGAGAGGGTGTACAAGGTCCTGGTGAAATCACAATATAATCAGGTTGTAACTTATCAATTTCACTGATGGTAATTTGATCATTGCGCACCACGTTTACATCAACACCCAATTCCCCAAAATATTGGACTAGGTTATATGTAAAAGAGTCGTAATTATCTATCATAAGTAGCATATTTATTCTCCTTAGCTAGAGGCGTGTCAAATAACGTATACTTAGCATCCAAGCGCGTTTTATACACTATTTTGTTGATTTTAAAAATATAAAATTAATCAATCAATCTACTTTTTTTATCCACTAAATCGGTTTACACTCTACACTCCAACTACTGTTTTGAGGTTTGATTTATGTTAAAAACAATCGTCTATGCTACTAGTATATTACTGTTTTTTTCAAGCTCAGTAAGTTTTGCCGGCGACAAATATGGCGCATTAGCCTATTCAGTTGGTGAGGGTGTATACGGCTATGCAACGGATTATGACACTCGTGACGAAGCGGAAAATGTTGCTTTAACGGAATGTGTTGAGTTATTGGAAAATCAAGATAGTCAATGTGTTATCGAATTATGGTTTAAAAACAGTTACGGTGCATTGGCAGAAGGTGACAACGGCTTTGGTACAGGTCACGGTGTCTACAAACAAGATGCGCAATTAATGGCATTAGAAAATTGTAAGCAATACACAGAAAATTGCGATATTACAATCACCATCGGCACGGAATAAAAATTTTAAATAAACTTGTACTAACTGTACTGGCTTTTGTAGCAATCATTACCATACAGAAGTACAAAGTTTGTGTTGCATTCTAAACAAGAATGGTTGTATTAGTAAACTTTATTTAATACATATTTTCCAATCGCCAACGGACATATTTCCTCACCACAAGTTATGACTTCCAACGTAGCGTGTGAGTCTGTATCAGGAGCTAATTTTGCTTTGATTTCAAATTGTTGTCCGACTAAATCAATCACTTCAAAATCATTTTTTCCGACCAAAGCAAACCACTGACCTTCTGGAGTCAAAACGATAAGTGCAACATAATCTCGATCACTGGTAAAAGTAAAAAAATTAGGATTTTGTTCAATTTGCCATATACCTTGATAAAAATGTAATTTTGGCACATATTGATCAATAAAGTCCAAAAATGCCGCAGGTTGACTATACACACCATAGGCATGTTCTCCGCCGCACAAAGGACCATCCGATTTACCGCCATAACTTACTATACCCAATTGCTGCCAGCGTCCAGTATCATCTTTAATGACTAGCGGACCACCACTATCGCCAACACAACTGTCTTTCCCACCCGCCTCATAGCCTGCGCAAATCGAATAAGGTAAAATAATTTCTTCATCTTGATAAGCTTTTTGGCAGGTGGAAAAATCAACTAGGGGCATTTCAACTTGTTGTAAAATATCTGGATAAATGCGCGATGTAGCAGTTGTCCGCCCCCAGCCAATAACGACGGGTAAATTGTCTGAATTGCCAGTCTCAAATAATTTAGAGTTTCGGTCTCGTGTAATAACGACAGGTTCGATAGACGTAATTGGCGTTTTTAGCTTGATTAAGCCTATATCTGGGAAAATAAAATCATTGCGTTTTTCCCAATCTGGATGTTGTACTAATTGCTCTGCTTCCACCTTGATGCCTTGCGTTTCCAATTTTTGATAATCGTGTACGCCGAGCATTACAACAACTTCATCGCTATCCATGATTTTGTTCCCCGATGTACTATCTAAGCAATGTGCAGCAGTCAGTACCCATTGTGGATGAATCAACGAACCACCACAGTATGGTCTATTAGTACCTACTTCGTGCAATCCCGCCATCCAAGGGTAAGCACCCTCTTTTGTATTTCTACCGTCAACAATTTTTGTTGCACGTTCCGCGAATACATCTGCTTGAAAAATAATTAATAATATTAAAATATAACGCATTATTATTTTCCTTATCTAAAGGCTTTGCGAATAGTAAGTTTTATGCGTCGTACTTTATCAAAACTAAGTGATTCGTTCAAATTATTAATCCATTTCACTTGCGCCGAACAAGCGTTGCTTGTCGCGCTTATATCCCGTGAAGAATGGCGTTTTACATCTGGATTGATAAGACAAAAAAAGACATGATACTTTTGTTCTTAATTTGAACGTAGTACCATGTTTCCTAATCGAGGGAGGGAAGTATGAATGCAACAACCAAACTAATTAAGGGAATACGCTCGAAAAAAGAGTTGTAGACCTTGTACTTATCTAGCATACGATGTGCCAAAAGTATAAAAATATTTTAAGCTTCTGTTTTTTATAAACTAATTCCTTCAAAAAGTTTTACACACTTATTTCTCTTTGATGGATAAATCTTACACAATACTTTGATAAATTGGAAAAAATACACTTTAGTGTAAAGTTGTCCTGTCTAAAACAAAATGTAATTAATCTTACATATCTTTTTGTAAGGAGTTGACAGATAGTAGCTAAAACAATAACATACGCCAATATCAGTTAATTAGAATTAATACCATACTCGTAGTCGTCACCCAGCAAGACGCACCAGCGTCCTACGACATTCATGAAATTTAAAATGAGAATTGCTGGAAGTTACTTTACAACTTGGCTTACATCTGATTAAGGAATAAAATCATCAATTTGGTCGATGAGTTACACTGTGTGGAATGTGGCGGACTATTCTCTGCGCTTTACATGGATTTTCTCATCTTTATCAAAGTTATTTTTAACTAATTTATAACGAAATAGAATCATTTTTTACAATGATATAACATGTGTATTACTTTTTAGTCTCATATCCTGGAGGAACATTGTATGAATATACTTAAAATATTTAGTTTTATCCCCTTATTCGCCATTTTGCTGGTTATTTACCTAATAATGATGCTTTCAGGGGCTGATCTTTCCATTTCAGTCTTTACTGCGACCTTAGTATCGGGTGCGCAATTTTCTCCAACTCGTGGGGATTTGTTAATTATTTTAGGTATCGTTTTCTTGTATGCGGAGATTTTCAAATCTACTCGTACTAGTACTGCCTCGGTCATCGAACATGGTATTTCAATGGCTGTTTTCCTAGCCTTTTTGATTGTATTTTTAACAATTAAAGATGCAGGCACATCTACTTTATTGATTTTAACTTTAATGTCATTATTAGATGTTGTAGGTGGCTTCACTGTGACCATTTCAACGGCACGTCGTGATTGGGGGGGTGGTAGCGCTCATATCCAATAGTTGGTTAGACATTAAAACCCTCAGTTCCTATGAATTAATTTTAACTGAGGGATGTCCGTTATTTTTAACCCACTGATGTAATACGAAATATGTTAAACAAATATCGAGAAAATGTACATGAAAAAATTAATATTATCGCTGCTGTTGCTCGCAATAAGTCAGTCTAGTTACGCCTTTTTTGATTTTTTTGCTAAACCAAAGCAAATTGAGCTTGATTTAGTATACAGTTCGGAAAAACAAGCATGGTTTAATGAAGTCATACCCGAATTTAATCAAGCTAAAATCCGTGATAAAGATGAACAATTTATTATAAAAATCAATGCTAAACCAATGGGTTCGGGCGAAATGATGCAAATGCTAGTAGACGGCGAAATTAAACCCCACCTTGTCAGTCCAGCTTCTAATATTTTCATTGACTTGTATAAAGCTAGAGCGACCGCTCAAAAACCAATCATTGAAAATACCCAAAATCTCGTTTTATCTCCAGTAGTTATTGCAATGTGGCAACCTATGGCAGAGGCTTTAGGCTGGCCTGATAAATTGATTGGTTGGGAAGAAATTTTTAAATTAAGCGGCAAAGGTTGGGCGGAATTTGGGCATCCAGAGTGGGGAAAATTTAAATTTGGCCATACCCATCCTTTTTATAGTAATAGTGGTATTATTTCAATTTTAGCAGAAGCTTACGCAGGTGCAGGTAAAAGTCACGTTTTAAAATTAAAAGATGTAGAAAATCAACAAACTCAAGACTTTATCAGAAAAATTGAACATTCTGTTATTCACTATGGGCGTTCAACTGGTTTTTTTGGTAAAAAATTATTTAACAATAGTACGAACCTACTCAGTGCGGCTGTACTATACGAAAGTATGGTAATTGAGTCCTACTCTCAAAAATATAATTTAGAATATCCTATTGTTGCAATTTACCCAAAAGAGGGTACATTTTGGAGCGATCATCCGATTGCTGTTGTTGAGCGTAGTTGGGTAGGCAATAAAGAGCGTGTTGCAGCAAAAGTATTTATTGATTATTTATTGTCTGAACCGCAACAGCTTAAAGCACAAAAATATGGTTTACGACCCGCTAATTTAAACGTACCTTTACAAGCCCCTTTCAACGCTGAACATGGCGTAGATCCGCAGCAACCACAAGCTATTTTACCTATTCCAAAACCCAACGTAATGGAAAAATTACTCACCATTTGGCAAGACAATAAAAAACATTCAAATATTCTGCTTGTATTTGATGTCTCTGGTAGTATGCAAGGTGAGGATAAAATTGAATTTGCACGTCAAGGTGCATTAGATTTGCTCGACGTGTTGCATGATAAAGATACATTTTCATTGTTGATATTTAATCATAAATTAAATTGGTTAGCTAAACAGAAAAAATTAGAAACAAATAGAATGTTTTTTAATGATGTTTTTAGTAAAATTCATAGCAGTGGTGGAACAGCATTGTATAATGCGGTTGATGAAGCTTATGATTATATGCTTAACAATAAAAGAGATGATCAAATTTCTGCAATTATTGTGTTAAGTGACGGTGCTGACGGTCATAGCGAAAATATAACCTTAGAACAATTGCTAGAGAAAATTAAACAAAAAGCTGAAATTAATATTTATCCTATCGCTTATGGCAGTAATGCAGAAATGGCTGTTTTAAATAAAATTGCTCAAGCAAGTTACAGTAAAGCGTATTCCGCAGAAACGGTTGATATTAAAAATATTTTTCGGGATATTGCTACTTTTTTTTAAACAATCAACGATTTTCAATGTAAACAGTTGTTAGCAATTCTCATTTTAAACTTTATGTAGGAACGGATGCCAAGAATTCAGTCCATAATATTGTAGGACGTGGTGGGGCTAATTGGGTGACAATGCAGTGCGTCGTCACAAGGAGGAATCTCATTTTACGTACCGCGTAGAATGCGCCATTGACGCACCAGCGTCACGCAAAAATAATTTATCTCGTTCCCAAATTGCTCATTTTTGCTAATCTTTTAATGAAGGTGTTAAATTAAGATGAATTTTCTTGCGCTTACCAGTGCTATTTTAAGCAAGTTTAAATAGTGTTAGAATAACCGGGCTAAGTTACAGAACTTAAAGATAGAATCTTTATGGTACGTGGTCTGGTTCATGGTGAGTTGGAAAAAGTTTAAAATTCTGCCCAAGCTAGAGTTGCAGTACGGATATTAGGCTGCATGACCGCGCGATAATATCCTCAATAGATCACCTCAAAATGCGTTGTTTTCCCACCATTTTTCGGCACATTATTATCATGGAATACAAAAAATTTTCTGCAACCTGTATGGAATACTACCGAGAGGATGTTTAGAATGACAGTACAGCGTAGCAAAATTGCAATCGTTGATGACGAACGCAGTATGCGAATGCAACTTGAATCTTTGCTTTCGAGTGACGGATACGAATTGACATCATTTGATAGTGGTACAGCTTTACTGGAACAACTTTCAACGTTCAATCCTGATTTACTCATTTTAGACCTCATGATGCCAGAAATTGATGGGTTTGAAGTGTGTCGCCAAGTGAAAGCAAAACCTCAATTTCAACATATTCCAATTATTTTAGTTACGGTCTTAGATGCTAGCAAAGCCTTAGTGAAAGGACTTGAGGCGGGTGCTGATGATTTTATTCAAAAACCCGTTAGCCGATTAGAACTACGAGCACGAGTACGTTCTATGTTGCGGATCAAAAAGCAGTATGAAGAATTAGAAGCCATGTTACAAATGCGTGAGGAGTTATCAAACATGGTGGTGCACGACATGTCAAGCTCGATTGTATCAGTACAATTAAACGCAACTTTGATGCGAGAAAAAGTAGTTGATGAAGAGCAAAGAAATCACCTTGATATGATTTTAATGGCTGCAAATCGCTTAGATGAGTTTATTAATGATATGTTAATGACAGCAAAAATGGAGCAGAGTAAATTACGAATTCACCCAAGTGTAACACATATCCAGCAATTGATTTTAGATGCCGAAAAACACTTTAAAATTATTGCGCAATCTAAAGGTATTGAGCTTGAATTGATTTTGCCAACCATGCAATTAAATATGGAGTTGGATGCAAATTTGTTTAGGCGAGTATTGGCAAATTTATTGTCGAATGCCTTACAATATTCACCAGAAGGCACGACTGTAACGGTAAAATTAGAGATTTTGCCACCAGATCAAAAAGGTCATCATTTGCGTTTACAAGTAATTGATCAAGGTCCTGGTATTCCTGATGCCTATCGAAAACGTATTTTTGAAAAATTTGAAGTCGTTGAATTAAAAAAGAAAGGTGTAGCACAAATTGGTTTGGGTCTCACATTTTGTAAATTAGTAGTAGACGCTCATTGCGGTAAAATATACGTTGCGCCAAACGATCCCAATGGCTCAAAGTTTATTGTTGAAATTTAAATTTACTCTATTTTATTCTGTTGCTGAATCAATAAACACAGGTTGTAAAACAATACAAATCTTGTTTATAACTGCAAAGATCACATAAATCGGCTATTATTCTACAAAATTTTTACTACATCATTTGAGGTTCAAATGGAAGAGAAAACTTTATTTTCTACACATCCCACAATGTTTAGATATAAACCTGTTACGTTTAGTTTGTGTAAAATTACAGCACTATCTGGTTTGATTTTACCGCTTGTCATTGAAGGTTTTGGCTGGATTTTTGGCGGAATATTATTTGTGACAGGTTCGTTATGCCTATTAATTTGGTGGATTAACACCTTCTTCATCAACTTAACCATCACTGAAAAACGCACTATTTTTCAAAAAGGTTTTTTTTCGCGCCATATCAATGAGGTATTTCACAGTAATATCCGTAGCATTGAAATTGAACAAACTTTACTCCAACGCTTATTTAATGTTGGCACAATACGCATATCCAGTGCGGCGCATTCGGGGTCTGAAATCGAAATTTCAGGTATTAAAAATCCAATGAGTTTGAGAGATATGATCAATAAATACCGTCGTATTAGAGACAATGACGATATGCACGAAAATACTCAAAATGATGATTGATTTTTTTGATAATTCCGTTGTGGGCACTGATTGAGACTTACGCATTGACAAGTTTTATTTTCCTAAAATCAATAAGTTATAATCGAAAAATATACGATTGCTACTAAAAAATATGCTGCTAATCTATTGATTTTACAGTATGTTATTTTATCAATGCGTAGTAACTCCTGTTAGAAGTTACGCAGTTTACATGAAAAATTTACCCTATATTTGCAACTCACAATAAATCAGGACGCAGAGCGTCCTTGCTGTCTCCCAACGGAGACCATTGGGACGAGGAAATATCAAACCCCACAACCTGAACTCCGACCAGTGTGAGACATGAACATAAAAACGGATAAAACTGAATTCGCGCACCGTCGCCAACAATTAAAAAAATTAATTGGATCAGAAAGTATTGCTATTTTGCCAACGGCACCTGAGCGGGTGCGTAATCGTGATGTCCATTTTTTTTATCGACCAGATAGTGATTTTTATTATTTGACGGGTTTTGCAGAACCTGATGCGTTGCTTGTTTTTGTACCAGATCGTGAGCAAGGTGAGTATTTATTATTTTGTCGTGAAAAAGACCCAAGTAAAGAGTTGTGGGATGGTAGACGTGCGGGTTTAGAGGGCGCGTGTGAGTTGTTTGGTGCTGATGATGCGTTTCCGATTACTGATATTGATGATATTATTCCTAATTTAATGGAAAGTTGTCAGCGTATTTATTATCCAATGGGTAGTTATCCGGAATTTGATCATAAAATTAATGAATGGATTAATCAATTACGTCAGCAAGCGCGAAATGGCGTAGCATTTCCTAGTGAAATCATGGCGTTGGATGTCGTACTACATGAAATGCGTTTGTATAAGTCGGCGGCTGAAATTGCAGCGATGCAAAAAGCCGCAGATATTGCTGTCTTAGCGCATCAACGTGCGATGCAAACTTGTCGTGTAGGTATGACGGAGTATGCTTTAGAAGCTGAAATTTATTATGAATTCATCCGCAATGGTAGTCGTTCTCCGTCTTATCCGGCAATTGTAGGGGGCGGCGAAAATAGTTGTATTTTGCATTACACTGAAAACGATTGTATTTTGCATGACGGCGATTTGGTATTGATCGATGCAGGTTGTGAATATGATTATTATGCCTCTGATATTACTAGAACTTTTCCTGTAAATGGGCGTTTTACCGCTCCACAAAAACAAATTTATAACCTTGTGTTAGATGCTCAATTGGCGGCGATTGCACAGGCTAAACCAAATAATACTTGGGATGACTTGTATAACGCGACGGTAGACGTGATCACTAGAGGTTTAGTTGATTTAGGTTTGTTAAGTGGCGATGTGAATGAATTGATTGAAAACAAGGCGTTTCGCAAATTTTATATGCACAAAGCAGGGCATTGGTTGGGAATGGATGTGCATGATGTGGGTTTGTATAAAAAAAATGGTCAGCCAATTTTACTACAAGCTGGTATGGTATTGACTATTGAGCCGGGCATTTATATTCCACAACAAGCGGATGTTGATGCAAAATGGTGGAATATCGGGGTACGAATCGAGGATGATGTGTTAATCACTGCAACAGGTTGTCATGTGCTGACTGAGCATTTAATTAAATCAGCACAAGACATTGAAAATTTCATGAATCAATAATTTTTCATCCGCGATGTGTGTCGCTATCTCCATAATTCATTATTAGGTAGTGGTGCAAACTGAAGTGCAGGAGTGCAAAATTTATTTTGCAAGCAGTAACTTAAATTAAAATAACACTCTCTTTTGCAGGACTACCCATTATTATTCCAACAATGGCACATAATCAGCGTAATAAGTCCCTCCTTGCGCAAATGGTAAATGCTCATCAATTAAGGTCAGGCTATCACCGAAGCCATAGGTAAAACTAGCGGCTTCAGTGTCAATTGGACGATCTGTCATCACTTCACCAAATTCGTAATCACGTCCATCTTGATGAGAAAAAGCATCTTGTGGGCGGCGATAGTAGCGGAAAGTGAATAAGGTGTTAGGAAACACATCTTTACCAAAATCATAGCGTTGTGTCACTACGACTTGCCGATAACGCGCCGCAGCAGCGAGACTGTCAGATTGCGACGGGTAGAGTAGTGCTGCTTGAATATGTCCTTGTGCGTCTAAATAACCGCCACGTTGAGTAAATTCACGCATCAAACGCAAACGCTGTTTTTGACTAGCCAGTAGACTGTCTGCGCTGCTGGTATCAAGTACTGACCAGTTCGCACTGTAACCGTTGTCGGTGTGAATCCGCGTTGCTAAAAAATTCTCCATCATGTCTGGCATATCACCGTATAAACTTGCCCCAACAACGTGATCAAGGAAAAATTTGAATTCACCTTGTTGATGTCCACGATTGATTGGATCACCAATTTTAGTTGCATTACCGGGTATTTCATCACCTTTCGCCAGCTTATTGGCGCGATAGCCAAGATAATCCATTTCTGCCCAACCGCCATTACGCCATTGACGCGGGAAACTCCAAGTACTATCAACGGTATTACCGGTGCCTGAATTCATCGGCGCGTGAATCGCTCCCGCTTGATAGACGTTGCCACTATGACAGCCAACACATTGAGTTAATTCGCTAGGTGTTTGCGGACGCAATGTGCCATCTACCGCTTCAATGTAGCCTGCTAAATACCAACCCGCGCCGTTGTCAATCCAACCTTGTTGTCGGTTGGTATAAATTGGTGCATCTTCGCTTTTATTGCCGGGCATGACACTATCAGGTTCAAAATTTTGATATTTGTACATGTAGCGGATTTCTTTAACTCGGCGCGAGCGTGTACCAGGAAATAGGCTTATAGTATGATCCGTGCCGTCGGCGGCAACATCAACGTAGTGTAGCGGGTGGGCGATTTCAGTACCGATTGGGTATAAACCACGCCGTATCACAATATCTGCTGCTGCACCTTGATAATGGCTATCACTAGCTGATAAGCGGTCTTGAATCGCACGAGCGAGTAAATCGAGATTGATTTGATAAGTGGACAAGTCAAATTGTCCTTCTGCATTTTGCATAAAGATTTTTGGTAAACGCAGATAAATTCCTGACACACTGCCCGCGTGTGGCGTAAAAATCCCGTAAGGCATAAAATTCACAGCTCGCCAGCCAGTTTGATAGCCTAACCCGTCGTGAAAATGTCCATTTTGTTCCTTACTACTACGCACAAATCCGTCATTATCAGCAGGCAAATCCGCAGGGTCTAAACCGGGAAACATACGCCAATCATTATTTACGCCCGCGTCCCAATCTAACGGTGAACCGGGACGTTGTTGATATGCCGTAGTCCAATTATCTTCACGAATATAGGCTTGCATATTCCAGCTTGTCGAGTCTATGCCTTGCGTAGTCAGCACGGCGCGGAGTTTTTCAGGCTGCAAGGTATTTTCCCAAGGCATGATACTACCGTTGATAACATGCGGATAATTAAGCGCGACAAAGGCATATTCCAATTGTAAATTGCCGACCACTGGCTCATAACCCGCTTGTGGATTATTATTGCCTAAACCTCGTTTGAATACGCCGTTACTGTGGCAAAATAAACAGGCGTTTTGTGTACCGCCAGAGGTTTCGATGTAGCACTGTGCGGGAATATGTGCGTAAGGATTGGCAAAAGTAGTGCGGTTAATGTATTCACCAATCAAAGGCGCAGGTTGTGGCGCGGTTTGTGACGTGGTCGTGGAGGAGGGTGATGTGGTTTCATTATCGCTGCCACCACAGCCGTGTAATAACAGGATGATCAACACACCGCTGGTCATTTTTTTTAGCTCTGGCATATATGCTCCTGTGTGTAGCAATTAACAATAGAGATATTACAATCTTTAGTGCGACCGATAATCATTGTTCTAAAATTTTTTACAATCATTCCTCTAACTCCGATGTTAATATTCAAATTACGTTGACAGTACAGTTTTTGCCCGCGTTACTGCCCAAAAATCGCCCTGTCGTCTCTGATTGCCTAAGGCGTTTGAATTTTGCTTCATCGTCAAGCGAGACATGCGCTAATAGTAGCATAATTAGTTTAACTCGTTTATTTGGTAAACTGGCACCGTAATTCCAATTCAATTCTTGAGATGGTATCTACGCGGGTTTCCTCAAGCAAAAGCCAAATCCGCTATCGCCGGATAGTCTTCCTCTACAGCAAATAAGCTGAATTTAGTAATAGGCGTTACGCAGTTCACACAAAAATTTTACGCTACACTTGCAACTCACAATATTTGTAACTCATAATAAATCAGGACGCGGAGCATCCATACTGCATCCCAACGGAGATCATCGGGACGAGGAAACGAGACAAATTTTTATTTGAACTGCGTAACGCCTAATTTTCAAAAAATATTTTAGTGCGATTGCCCTATAATTTTGAATGGATTTTATAGCAGTTAAGACGTGTAAGTTGTAAAATAATTTGCGCGGGAGTATTATACAAGACGTGAGAGCGTTGGAAAATAATGTTTTTAATTATTATAACTTATTGATATTGAAAAATATAACATCAAAAAACAAGTATTTTGACAACCTCTTACTCCAATATTCTACAACACAAATATAAACTCACACACCATGCGAAATTCAAGGAGATTTTTGTGAAAAATTATGTTGTTTCTGCTTTAATATCTTTATCTCTAGCTAGTCCGTTTACTTTGGCTGATGAAGCGACTCCAGTCGCACCAGTCGTTACACCTACCTCCGAAATTCACGCTTCTGAACTTCCTGAGCATATTGCTAAAGCGCAAGCTGAAGCAAATGCTAGAATGGAAGCAGCACAAGCAAAGCGTGAGGCGCACCAGCAAGAAATGCAAGCGTTGATGGAAAAAATGAAACAAGCTGAAACGTTAGAAGCTCGTCAGACTTTGATGCAAGAGCGTATGGAATTGATGCAAAAACATCAGCAGGAAATGCAGCAACTAGTGCATCCCGAAATGCCTGAGCAAATGCCAGAGGCGTGGGCGCAGACAATTCAACAGCGTATGGAAGCTTTGCAAAAATATCGTTATGGACAGCAGTATTATGGTATGGGCGGTTATGCAGCACCAAGCTATAATTATCCTGCGCCGCCTGCACCTTATTACGGTGGTTACTACGCGCCAAGTTATGATTATCCGGTTCCACCTCGTATGACGAATCGTGGTCAAAATTGTAATAAGTCCGATACGAAGCAAAAAATGATGGAACAAAAAATGTCACATCACAAAGCTATGGAGCAGGGTATTCAAAACGTCGAGGCAACTCTCAAAGAAATATTAGAATTAATGAAAGCGAAATAGCTTAATATCCGAGCACAAGGACGTGCTCAATTAACAATTGATATTAGTAGCGGGATGTGCTGGACATATTTTTTTTTAATGGATTGTTTTTTATAAATCTTTACTGCGTTTTATTTAAATAAGCCATGTAAGCCATACGTTTCTTGACTGCTTCCTGTGCCAGAATAAAACCAAGTAATTGCCCTGTTGCTGATTCAAAACGCGCTTCTAGGCTATTTTCTGTTTTTTCAATTTTCCATTCACCCGTGCCAGTGGGTAAAAATATATTCAATAGATAAGCGGGTGTTTTTACCGTAATCGGCGCAAGAGGATAATTAACACTGGTGGGATTGCCGACTAAAGTTTGTGCTAAGGCTTTCGCGCCATTCATAAGTGGCGAAATGTACAACAAATTTTTACCGTCAACTTCTACACAATCACCTAAAGCGTATACATTCTGTGCACTGGTTTGTAAAGAATAATCCGCTACAATGCCGCGATTAACTGCCAAACCTGCTTGTTGTGCCAAACCAGTATTAGGACGTAAACCAACTGCCTCTAATGCTAAATCTACTATCAATTGCGTTCCGTCATGCAAATTTAATTGATATTTACCATCTAATTTATTAATATTTTTAATCGTTGTTTGTAAATGCCACATTACTCCAGCCTGCTGCAACTTATTTTGTAATTCTAAGCCCACCCTTTCAGGTAATAAATTACTTAAAGCATATCTATCTGGTCCAATCAGATGTACTTTTTTATTCGCACTAAGCAAATCATTAGCAAACTCACAACCAATCAATCCCGGACCAGAAATAGCAATAATTTCACTATGTTGCAGTTTTTCACGAAACAAGCGATAATCAGCTAAGTTATTGATTGACAAAATATCTTGTGCGCCGTCACCTGCCACTGGAATATGAATGGGCAACGCACCGACTGCTAACACTAAATTTTGATATGAAATTGCCTCATCTCGTAACCAAATTTGCTGCTTAATCGTATCTATTTGCTCAACAACGCTATGTGTACGAATTTCTACTTGTAAAGTATGAGCCATTGTTTTTGCATCGGAAAATATCAGTTGTTCTGGTGTTTTATTTTGCGCTAACGCATTGGATAACATTGGCTTAGAATAATTTACCCCATCATCTGCGGTAATCAATAATATAGATTGTTTTGTATCTAAACGACGTAACTCACGCGCCAAAGTATAACCCGCGATACCAGTGCCAATAATAATAAGTTGATACATCCAAGAAATTCCTTTTAGAATACGACTACTCTGCTCGCAAATATTCTTCAATACCGCCTTCTTTTTCATACAAAGTCAGTATATTATCTTTTAATGTTACCTGATTATACAAATATAAAAGCTCACCTAATTCATTGGTTATAGTTAATTGTCCATTATTCAACTGCCAACTACCAGATTCAAATGCTTGCCCATTCAAAGTTGATGAAAAAATAGCTTTATTATCAATCAACTGAAATTTTAACATCACATTATAAGTTTCGGTTTTACTCAGCCACTGCCCAATTAAATCTTGCTCAGACAACCCATTTTCTATACTACCAAACTCTAATGGCGTATAGCCAATAAATAAATAAGCATAAATGTTTTGCAATTCTTTATTGCGTAATTGCGTTGTTTTTGCCAAACATAAATTTTTGATAATTAAATAATCTTCATTTGATTCTGAGGCTTGATGTGCACAATTAGCATCACGAAAAGTAAGCCACGCAATTTGAGCTTGTTTAAGCTTCTGTTTTTGCGAATAATTTAATTCTTTGCGTATCGATTTATATATTTTATTTAGCTCAATGTCAGCTTCTTGATACGCTGTGATAGCACAAGACTGTTTTTCTTGCGAATTATCAATGTCTTCACATAGCGCGTAAGCTAGGCTAGAGATAAAAAACAAGCAATATAACCATTTCATAGCATTACCCATTTAAATAATTTTTGTATTTTTAATTTAAAATAATTTTTTAGTAACAATACATTATCAATATGAGATGAATTTTAGATTTTAACTGAAAAGCAATTATCATGATAGCATGTTACCGTCAAATAGTAAGTGAGTTCCAGTAAATTCCAGCAATTCTCATTTTGCACTTTGTGTAAGAACCGATGTCAAGAATTCATTCCATCCAACATAAACTGCAAGAGAATTTGCCACGAATCAACGTAATTATAGGGTGCTAGTGTGTCTAGTCGAGTGACAACTCCGTGCGCCGTCACAAGGAAATTTGACAACCACAATAATATAACGCATAGTTGACCCTAAATTATCTGCAATCACTTCCTAGTATGCCTATCTCACATTTTAATGCGCCATCCTCTATTTCAAATCGTTTTCGTGGTTATTTACCTGTTGTTGTCGATGTCGAAACGGCAGGATTTAATCATCAAACGGATGCTTTATTAGAAATTGCGGCGGTTTTGTTGCATATAAACGAAAAAGGTTTATGGGAACGAAATAACAGCTATTTTTGTCATGTCGTACCATTTGAAGGTGCTAATATGGAAAAAGCCGCTTTAGAATTCACCGGTATTGACCCGTTTCATCCATTTCGTTTTGCGGTATCAGAAGCTGAAGCGTTAAAAATAATTTTTCAACCTATTCGACAAGCATTGCGTGAAACCGGTTGTACGCGCGCAATTTTAGTAGGTCACAATCCTAGTTTTGACTTGAATTTTTTAAAAGCAGCAACCGAACGTACTAATATTAAACGTAATCCGTTCCATCTCTTTAGTACTTTTGATACTGCAACGTTAGCAGGTTTAGCTTTCGGGCAAACCGTATTAGCAAAAGCCGTAAAAGCGGCAGGTCTCAATTGGGATAGCAGACAAGCACATTCAGCACAATATGATGCAGAACAAACTGCTGATTTATTTTGTAAAATTGTTAATATGTGGGGTGATAAAGTATCATTCAAATAGTTAAAAATCAGTTTTATTTGACCGCTGCAATGTGTCTTTGTATCCATAAATCATGATTATTATTAAATTTTTAATTTTAAGTATTTTAGTTGACCAATTAGTTAATTTTAGTGGGTAAGGTAGAGAATACACCACTCAATTCCCTCTGCGCCCATTGTGGGCTTTTCCACTAAATCTGATATATTAACCTTATTATATACGAATGGGGGAACTAAACGTGTCTAAATCATACGAGAGACTAAAACGCATCATGCGTGTGTTATGGGCAAATATACGTTTAACGTACTTAAAACTTATTGATGAAAATTTATGCCGTTTTATTAATATACTATTGGCTGGATTTTTATTAATCATTTTATTTCCGTTTTTATTAATGCGTATTTTACAATCTAAGTGGTTTTCTGGTGCGATTTTCAAAACGCAAACCCTCATTGGACGACAGCGTAAAATATTTACTACTTTTCAATTTACTCACAGCGGTGTAGGGCAAACTTTACCTATGTTGTGGAATGTTTTGCGTGGGGATATGTTATTAGCAGGACCACGCCCTTTGACGCAAACTGAAAATCAATTGCTATTACCACAAGCATTATTCCGTTTTAATGTAACACCGGGTTTATATTCTATTCATACACTAAAACAATCCACCGGTATCGATTATCAATCTGAACTCGAAAATGATCTAGAGTTGGTTTATAACGCAACGCTAATGGATAAATTAGGTTTGATTCTTAGAGCAACTTTAAGCGGTACTAAAACGAAGCAAATGGCTGAATTACCCACGCCACAACGAATTGATCTATTAAAAATTCCGCTTTATAACACAACAATGAATGAGGCAATTGCGCATATTATCCACAGTGCTGAAACCAATACACGACAATTTATCGCTTTTGCTAATGCAGACTGTTTGAATATTGCTTGTCAAAATCCACAATATCAGCAAGTGCTACAACAGCAAGTAGATAGAGTATTAGCCGATGGTAGCGGCATTCGGATGGCGTGTAAAATGTTAAAAATTAATTTATTAGCTAATGTGAATGGTACAGATTTATTTCCACAACTTTGTCAGGCAATTGCGCATAAAAATATTAGTTTATATTTGCTAGGCGCACGCGAGGGTATTGCTCAAGCTGTTGCAGACAATATGCGTCAACGTTATCCGAGTTTAAAAATTGCCGGTACCCATCATGGCTATTTTAATGAACAACAAACAGCGGAAGTCATTGAACAAATTAATCAATCTCAGGCAAATATCTTGCTTGTAGCCTATGGCGCACCGCGTCAAGAATTGTGGATTGCGGCACATCAAGACCAGCTAAGACCGTCCGTTTGTATGGGTGTAGGTGGTCTGTTTGACTTTTATTCAGGGCGTATTTCTCGTGCTCCACTATGGTTAAGGGAATTGGGTATGGAATGGGTATGGCGGCTATTACAAGAACCACAACGTATGTGGAAGCGTTACATTATCGGAAATCCTTTATTCCTATATCGGGTATGGCGACAAATCAGTAACAAAAAAAAATCAAAGAACCCATCTATGTATTCTACAAATTCAACTTTTTCTTTTGGGCGAAGTTTGCGTTTTCACTGGATGTATTGGCGAATTTTTCTAGCAAAGTATTTAAGTCCGGGCATAAAACGCTTAGCTGATATTTTAGTTTCAGGTACGCTATTACTATTGCTTGTACCATTTTTATTAATGGTGGCAGTAGCCATTCGGATTGATACGGTTGGACACCCACTGTTTTTCCAATATCGTACTGGTAAAAATAGTAAACGTTTTAAGATGTGGAAATTTCGCTCTATGTATCAGGACGCTGAAGCACGTAAAGCAGCTTTAATGAAAAAAAATGATATGAAAGGCGGAGTGTTGTTTAAAATGAAAAAAGACCCACGTATCACACCGGCGGGAGAGTTTATCCGTAAGTTTTCGATTGATGAGTTACCTCAGTTGTGGAATGTATTTATAGGGGATATGAGTTTGGTTGGACCGCGTCCGCCTCTGCCTTATGAAGTTTCACAATATTCTGCTTACCAACGTCAACGTTTAGCGGTTTTACCGGGTATTACCTGTATTTGGCAAGTTTCTGGACGTTCTGATATTCCGTTTCCGCAGCAAGTAGAAATGGATTTAGATTATATTAATCAGCAATCACTTTATTTAGATATTGTTTTGATTTTAAAAACTATTCCAGCGGTATTAAAAGGACGCGGTGCTTACTAACGAGCCTACGAAATGGCTAATTTTAAGCTAATTCAGGTGATGCTTAGGGATGCAAAATTTATTTTGCTCGACACTAAAATTCATGTTAATTCAAAGGTTTTTTTTGTAGCTGTGCGCGTACACATCTCAGCACACCGTAATCGTACTGTTCTTTAAAATAATCATACACAGGTTTTAATTTAGACATGCCGTCCATTTCTAGTAAAGCCTGTTCAATCTCTTCTTTTTCCACATCTTCTAACTGTATGATTTCTTCCAATTCAACAATATCCTCTTCAATCAAACTGGCAAAATGACCATAAATCGTAGTCAGCTTTAATTGACGTTGCTGTGCAATTTGTTTTGGAGTGGAACCACGCTTAAATGCAGCTAACGTTAAATTTACGGTTTCAGATAAATTATTTTGTGCAATACTAGGAGGTAATGAACGTGTTTGCGGTATTTCATCTTGATATTCATCTAAAATATCTAAAAATTGTCGTCCATAATGCTCTAATTTAAGGTGTCCAACTCCATTAATTTTGCGTAATTCTGCTAAATTACTTGGACGATAATATACCATTTCGCGTAAAGTGCTATCGTGAAAAATCATGTATGGTGGAATATTCTGTATTTTTGCTAAATCTTGACGTTTTGCCTGTAATGCTTCCCACAACGCTTTATCTTTACCAATAAAATTAATAGTTTCTGGATTTGGACGAGTCGTTTTCGATTCATAATTATCCAAACGTAAACGCAAAGTTTGCTCTCCACGCAATAAGGGGCGAACTTTTTCATGCAGTTTCAGACCGCCAAAACCTGCTACATCTACAGTGACATAACCCATCGCTGCTAATTGTCGATAAACTGATTTCCATTTTTCTTCATTTAACTCTTTACCGATACCAAATGTGCTTACTTTTTGATGTTGAAAACGTTTTACTTTATCGTCTACCCGCCCTAGTAGTACATTAATGAGATGATTAACACCAAATTTTTGCCCAGTGCGATAGATACAAGATAATGCTTTTTGTGCCGCTTCAGTTGCGTCCCACGTTGGCACGGGTGACAAACAAGTATCGCAATTACCGCAAGGATCAGGAAGATTGTCACCAAAATAACTCAATAATGCCTGACGACGACAAGTTGTCATCTCACAATAACCCAACATTGCATCTAGTTTGTGTCGTTCTAAACTTTTATGCTGCTCGCTAGCCTCAGAGCTATCAATAAATTTACGCAAAGTAAAAATATCACCCATACCATAAGCCATCCACGCATTAGACGGTAAACCGTCACGCCCTGCCCGTCCAGTTTCCTGATAATAGGCTTCTAAACTTTTTGGCAAATCTAAATGCGCCACAAATCGTACATTAGGCTTATCAATACCCATTCCGAACGCAATTGTTGCTACAATCACAATACTATCTTGTTTAAGAAAAATATCTTGATGTTTCTGTCGAATATTTTTATCTAAACCCGCATGATAAGGTAAGGCATTCCAACCCTTTTGTTTAAGCCATTGTGCAGTATCATCCGTTTTTTTGCGTGATAGACAGTAGATGATACCACTATCATTGCGGTGTTCTCGTTCGAGAAACGTGAGTAATTGGGCTTTAGCATCTTTAGATTTTGGCACAACTTGATAACGAATATTTGGACGATCAAAACCGGTAACGAAAATTTTACCTTGCTGCAATTGCAACTGCTCAATAATTTCTTGACGAGTTAGTTCATCGGCTGTTGCGGTTAATGCGAGGCGAGGAATGTGTGGGAAACACTCGTATAATGCGGATAATTGACGGTATTCAGGTCTAAAATCATGCCCCCATTGCGATACACAATGTGCCTCATCAATTGCGAATAAATTAACTTGAATTGTGCTTAAAAATGTTAAAAATGTTTCAGTCATTAAACGCTCTGGTGCGACATAGAGCAAATCTAATTTATTATGTCTAAGCTGTTCAAATACGCGCTGTGCATCACTATTTGATAACATGGAATTGAGAAAAGCGGCGCGAATACCTAGCTGTGACAAGGCTGTCACTTGATCTTGCATCAAAGCTATGAGTGGTGAAACGACAATTGCGATACCTTCACGCAAAATAGCAGGAATTTGATAACACAAAGATTTACCGCCACCGGTTGGCATTAAAACCAGCGCACTACCATTATTTAAAACATGCTGAATAATTTCCGCTTGTTGACCGCGAAATCTTTGATAACCAAAGGTATAATGTAAAACGGATTCTGGAGTCATTTGACAATAAACGATGAATGTAATTACTTAACTACAGTATGCCATGATAGCAAGGCAAAGGTTTAGATTCTTTTTGTGCGCATCTAAAATTACACTATTTAACGTAGTATAACTGTTTACGATGCAACCATCTAATGGTTTAAACTTTATTCTCCAACACAATTTTCAATCAAGGGTTACGCTATTTTTTCATCATCTAAGATCGATTTTAATCAGAGTTTTCAATACCTTAAATAGGCTTTATTATGAAACATGAATTTCAAATTGAACAACAACAACATAGTTTAATTTGTCAGGGACAGTTTACAATTCAACAACTTGCAGATATTGAACAAACTGTCATTTATAATCAACGAATTGATTTGATCGATGGGCGTAGAATTGAGCAATTAGATACTGCGGGTGCGTGGTTTTTGTATGCGTTACAACCGCAAGCTCAATTTATTGGTTTTAAGGATCAACATGCGGCTTTGATTGAATTAGTAAAAAAAACACCGCTTAATCCAGTTAATCATCTTGAACAACCGCATTTTTTGGAAAAACTTGGTCGCTACAGCTTCGCCCAATTACAACAATTTGGCGATTTTTTAATTTTTATAGGTGAAACGAGCGCGCATTTTTTATATTTTTTATTCAAACCGAATCGATTTCGTTGGAATACTTTATTTTCTAACATTTATATAGACGGTGTCGAAGCCCTACCTATCATTGGTTTAATGGCATTTTTAATGGGTGTAGTGTTAGCGTATCAAGGTGGTTTGCAATTACAATCCTATGGAGCAAATGTTTTTATTGTAGATTTAGTTGGTATTACATTATTGCGAGAGCTTGCACCATTATTAACTGCCGTAATTATCGCAGGTCGTAGCGGTTCAGCTTACACTGCACAAATCGGCACGATGCAAATTACTCAAGAATTAGATGCGTTAAAAACAATTGGGATTACTCCAATAACACTATTAGTTTTACCAAAAGTATTAGCACTTATGTTTGTTTTACCTCTTTTAACTGCATTTGCTGATATAATCAGCATATTTGGCAGCATGGTGATTGCAAAATTAACTTTAGCTGTTAGTATGACTGACTTTTTAACTCGTTTTCCCGACGTTGTCAGTGTTAATCATTATCTAGTTGGTTTAGTAAAAGCACCTGTTTTTGCTGCAATTATTGCGTTAGTTGGTTGCTTTCGTGGCTTCCAAGTAACAGGTAGTGCCGATAGCGTTGGACAACAGACAACTTCAAGTGTGGTACAAGCGATTTTTTTTGTGATTATGGCAGATGCAATTTTTTCAGTGTTATTTAATTGGTTAAATATATGAATATAATTAAAATAAAATCTTTATATACTAAATTTAATCAACAATTCATTCATGAAGATTTATATTTAAATATCAAGCAAGGCGAAATTTTAGCTTTAATCGGTAGTAGTGGTTCGGGAAAATCTACCTTATTACGTGAAATGTTGTTATTGGAGACACCCGTATCAGGTTCTATCGAAATATTAAATCAAGATATTTTTCAATTAACTGATATTTTATGGTTGCGTCGGCATTGTGGAGTTATGTTTCAAAACGGTGCTTTATTTAGTGCACTAACTGTTGCTGAAAATATTGCCTTACCATTACGTGAGCATACAACATTAAGCGATAAATTAATTACTGAAATTGTCGCTTTAAAACTTGCGTTAGTGCAATTATCGCAAACTGTAGGATTGCTTTATCCAAATCAATTAAGTGGTGGAATGGTTAAAAGGGTAGCATTAGCTAGAGCGTTGGCATTAGACCCTAAAATTGTGTTTTTAGATGAACCTACGGCAGGTTTAGACCCTATCGCAGCGACTGGATTGGATGAATTAATCGTAAATTTGCAAAAATTGTTAGGACTGACAGTTATGATGGTGACACATGATTTAGATTCTTTACAACTGACTGATAGAATTGCAGTTTTAGCAGATAAAAAAGTAATCACCGTCCAACCGTTTGAAAATTTATTGCAATTTAAACATGAGTGGGTGCAACGTTACTTTCATGGCGTACGCGGAATTCGGAATAATAAATAATCTTAATTTACAATATTTTACATTTAAAATTACTTTATTACGCAAAAAAGTAATTACGCATTGCAAATTATGCTATTTTAGTTTGATACGCACCTTAGCATCAATCCAAATAAAAACATTACACATCCCAATTTAAAAAGTTTTCTAATAATTTCAAACCTGCATATTGACTTTTTTCCGGATGGAATTGCACTGCAAATACATTATTTTTTCCGATCACTGATGTATAATTAATGCCATACTGTGTTTGACCTGCAATATGTGCTGTGTTTTGTACATCTACATAATAACTGTGAACAAAATAAAAACGGCTATTATCTTCAATGCCTTGCCATAATGGATGTGCTTGTGTTTGTTTAACTTGATTCCAACCTATTTGCGGAATTTTTAATTTTTCTTGCGTTGTATTATTAAGTAATGGCGTTGGAAAATGCTTAACCATACCATCAATAACATTAAAACCCTGAGTGCCCCCGCTTTCCTCGCTAGCAGTCAATAGCGTCTGCAAACCTAAACAAATTCCTAAAAATGGTTTTTCCGCAATGACTTGTCTGATGACATCATGCAACTGGGTTTCACGCAATAATTGCATACAATTACCAATTGCACCTTGTCCGGGAAAAACAACCTTATCTGCTTGTAAAATTTCATCTATTTGGCGACTAATTTGTACTTGCCAAGCATTATTTGCAACATGTTCTAAGGCTTTGCTGACCGAGCGTAAGTTGCTCATACCGTAATCAATGACAACAACCTTTTTCATTACAAACTTCCCTTTGTAGACGGTATAGTATCCATGCGCGGGTCAGATTCGACAGCCATGCGCAAAGCGCGACCAAATGCTTTAAATATTGTTTCGATAATATGGTGGCTGTTCTGACCATATAAATTCTCAATATGTAAAGTCACAAGCGCGTGATTTACAAAGCCTTGAAAAAACTCGCTAAATAATTCAACATCGAACTGTCCAATTTTTTCAGTTGGAAATGCAACGCGATATACCAATCCAGGTCGTCCAGAGCAATCTAATGCTACACGCGACAAAGCCTCATCCAATGGCACATAAGCATGACCGTAACGCCGAATGCCTTTTTTATCATTTAATGCTTGTTTAAATGCTTGACCCAAAGTAATACCAATATCTTCAACCGTGTGATGTGCATCAATATGTAAATCGCCATGCGCTGTAATATCCAAATCTATCAAGCCATGTCGCGCAATCTGATCTAACATGTGCTCTAAAAACGCGACTCCTGTATTAAACTGAGATTTTCCAGTTCCATCCAAATTGAGATTAATACTAATTTGAGTTTCTGAAGTATCCCGTTTGACATTGGCACAGCGCACAGTCATAAAATAGCCCTTATGTTATAAATTTTAGTAACTAGTGTAACGGTAATGGATTTCAATATCGTGACGAGTTAAAACACCACGAATGTTTTTAAGCGATTTTTTATCGTAATTATCAATAATATATAAAGCTTCACAAGCAGTTTTATCCAGTTCTTCTAATGCTTCTTGCAAAGTCGCTTGTGAATAAATTGGCATTATTTGCAGACGTTGCGCAGGCATTTCAATCAAGTTAAATTGTTCTTCGCTGTGTTGTAGATAGTGCGCTAAATCAGATGCACGTAGCAAATGACTACCACCTCTTGAATCATGCGTTATTATCCACAACGGATTACGTTTTAATGCTTCGACAACTTCAGCTTCATAGGTTTCACAGGACAATACAACAAATTGTGATTCCATCGCGTGAGTCACGCCAATGCGTCGTAGCGATTGTGAAATCGGATCAGTACGATAATCTAGTCCGCGTGCACGCATCAACTCAATAAATACCGATTGTTTACGCCAAGGTGAACTGCCCGTAATCAAATGCGCGCTAATAATGACCACCATACTTGGCAAAATTAAACTAGGATTATATGTAAATTCTAATAATGCAGTTAATGCAGCTAATGGTGCTTGTAACACTGCTCCCATCATCGCACCCATGCCTAGCATTGCATATAGCATATATTCTGTTTTAGCCAATGGTAAAAATTCAGAAATTAAAATGCCCATTGCACCACCCGCCATTGCGCCGATAAATAAAATCGGTCCGATTAGCCCGCCGGGTAAACTTAAACCAAGACAAATTGGTGTGATTAATAATTTTGCAATTGTTATGATTAATAACGTATTTAAAACCAGCTCACCCATTAATGTTGCATGTATCGTATCGTAACCCGTTCCCATAATTTGAGGCACCCACAAACTAACAATACCTATTAATAAACCGGCTATGGTGGTGCGCTGCCATATTTCAAAACGTGGCGCGACATGTTTGGTTACGGTTTCTAAGATGCTAATAAATATCGTTGCGATAAAACCGATAACTATCCCCATTAGCATTAAATAAAATAATTCCGGAATTGGCTCTACAAGCATCATATCGCAGGATAAGTAGAAAGTTTGATCCGCTTGGGTAAAATAGCGAGCAACCATCGTTGCGGTCACGGTAGAAATGATGACAGGCGTAAAATTCGCAACTGAATATTCAATCATGACCACTTCCATTGTAAAAATAACTGCTGCTAATGGTGTATTAAACGAAGCCGCAATGGCTGCACTGACTCCACAGGCAATTAAATTGCGTAAACTATTATTCGGTAATTTTAATCCTTGTCCCAATAAACTACCAACCGCCGCGCCAAGATGTACAACAGGTCCTTCACGTCCAACCGAGTGTCCAGAAGTAAGACAAATTGCCACCCCTAAAAATTGCAAAATAGCATTACGCAACGGCAAATAGCCTTGATGGTAAACCAAACGCTCCATGACATGCACAACACCTACAGCACGATTTTCAGGTCTAAAGCTTTGAATCAATAAACCAACGATTAAACCACCAACTGTGGCAAGTAAAATGCGAAACAATGGTGATAAACTTTCAAAATTGTCCGCTGCTGTTAGTATGCTTGTTTGTCCCCAATTGACTACTTTATGAAGGGATAAAACCACAAAACCCGTCAAAATGCCTATGATGATAGATAAAAATGATAACTGTGGCAGAGCCTCAGAGGCTGCAAGACGAATTCTTAATTTCTGTAACATTATAGATTTAATTATTTTAAAATTGGGGAAGAATTGTGCTTTATTAAGAAAATTTGCCTAAAAAATGTTACCAGTCAATACGCTGTTTATCACGGAAAAAACCACCACTAATGTTATCTTCCACAAGTGTTGCTAACCATACGATACCCTCTGCACCTTGCTGTACATCGCGGTCAGCCTGCGAGCCGCCCATATCGGTGCGTACCCAACCCGGACAAACGGAATTAATTAATACATTGTCAGTTTTCGTTAATTTTAATTCTGCGGCAAATGCACGTGTCACTGCGTTCAAAGCGGTTTTGGAAGTACGATAGCCCGGACAACAACCGTCCATATCACTCAACTGTCCCATTCCACTGGAAACATTCACCACACGTCCATAATTTTGCTCAATCATCATCGGGATGAAAACTTGACATAAACGCAACGGCGCGTACAAATTAGTTTCCATTGCTTCGCGTACTTTATCTATACCCACATTAAATATACTACTACTCGCCCCACCAGCCTCAGAAGCACTGCCTGCGACATCTGGAAAAATACCAGCATTATTGACTAAAATATCTAAACGTCCATATTGTTGTTGCACCCAAGCTTTTGTATCTAAAATACTTTTTTCATCAGTCACATCCAATTGACGAAATACAATATTATCCATCGCTAATTTATCTACAGCCGCTTGACCCTTTAGCGTGTCACGACTGGTTAAGATAACTTGAATATTTTGTTGTGCGAGTTGCCGACAGATTTCTAATCCTATGCCACGATTCGCACCGGTTATTAAAGCGACTTTCATTGTTTATTTACCTCATTTTTCAAATCTACTATTTTGTAATATTCGGCGGGCGCAAACATCGCAGTATTAAGCGCAATTTGATAAGTACGAAAAATATCCTCATTAAATGCAACGAAAGTGACGCGCTCTATACCTTGACGTTCGGTGATAAATTCATAAGTCGTTTTGACTGCAATTTTTACCGCCGCCACGATTGGATAACCATATACGCCGCAACTAATGGCTGGAAAAGCAATGGTTTTAATTTGATTATCCAACGCAACTTGCAAACTATTTTTATAACAATTAGCTAAGGTTTCAGCTTCGTTATCCACGCCGCCGCGCCAAATGGGACCTACAGTGTGAATAATATATTTTGCTGGTAAATTATAACCTTTGGTAATTTTAGCCATCCCAGTCGGACAACCACCTAAAGTACGACATGCAGCTTTCAATTCGGCACCCGCCACACGATGAATGGCACCATCAACACCTCCTCCTCCCATTAAACCTTCATTAGCTGCATTAACGATAGCATCTACTTCTAGTAAGGTTATATCTGTTTGTAGCACGTCAACTTTAGTTTTCATCGTTTTTTGAGTTAAAATGATTTGGTGTTATTAGATATAAATAATGTAGCAGAAAGTCATTACAATATCGAGAGAAATTATTACAAACTTACAAATTATGTTTTAATCGCCCAATTTTATTATTCTCAATATTAAATCGGAATTTAGAAAAAACCGCTTTATACCGCTTACAAAACAAATTTTGGGTTTTGAAATCAATTAATCCATTCCTAAAATTCATTTATAACTTGCTATATCCTTAGTTTATTTACGCAACTAACTATTTTTATATGTGTTTTTACAATAATCAAATTTTATACAAAACATAAACTTAAACTTAGTTGTATATTTAGACTAATAATTTTTGAAAAAAAACTGTCAAAAAGGGCTGTACATTGAAATAAGTTTGTCATATATTTGTTGCACTGCAACGTAAATAGAACTTATCAAAATAATTATCAAAATTAATAAATGATTTGAGGGACTCAACATGGCAACATCTCTGAATATATGCGGTGAAATTAAGCCTGAATACAAAGATATTTTGACGGATGAGGCATTGAGTTTTGTAGAGAGCATTACTCGCAAATTCATGACTCGTCGTGATGAACTACTAGCGCATCGAGAATTACGTCAAAAACAATTAGATTCTGGCGTGGTGCCAGATTTTTTACCTGAAACCAAACATATCCGTGAAAGTGATTGGACTGTTGGCGAAACGCCTGCGGATTTGCAAGACCGCCGCGTCGAAATTACAGGACCTGTTGAGCGTAAAATGATTATTAACGCTTTGAATTCTGGCGCAAAAGTATTTATGGCAGATTTTGAAGACGCAAGTAGTCCTACATGGGAATTAATGCTTGAAGGACAGATCAATTTACGTGACGCGATTAATCGTACTATCGAATATACCAGCCCTGAAGGTAAAGAATATAAATTGGATGAAAAAGTAGCGACTTTGTTGGTACGTCCACGCGGTTGGCATTTGCCGGAAAAACATCTGTTATTAGACAATAAAGCCATTCCGGGCGCATTTTTCGATTTTGGTTTGTATTTGTTTCATAATGCAAAGAATTTACTAGCAAAAAATACAGGTCCTTATTTCTATTTACCTAAAATGGAAAGCCATTTAGAAGTGCGATTATGGAATGATGTATTTAATTTTGCACAGGATGAATTGGGTTTAAAACGCGGCACAATTAAAGCGACAATTCTGATCGAAACGATTTTAGCATCATTTGAAATGGACGAGTTTTTATATGAATTAAAAGATCATTGTGTTGGTCTAAATTGTGGGCGTTGGGATTATATTTTTAGTTATATTAAGCGTTTTCATAAAAATCCGGATTATATGTTACCTGATCGCAGTCAAGTAACGATGGACAAAGGTTTTTTAAATGCGTATTCGCTACTGGTTATCAAAACTTGTCATCGTCGTGGTGCGCACGCTATGGGTGGAATGGCAGCGCAAATTCCCATTAAATCAGACCCCGTGGCGAATGAGGCTGCATTAGCAAAAGTGCGCGCAGACAAGGAGCGTGAGGCGAAAAATGGTCATGATGGGACGTGGGTTGCACACCCGGGCTTGGTGCCTATTGCAATGGAGATATTTGATAAGTATATGCCACAGCCAAATCAAAAGCACAATTTACGTGAAGATGTCAATATTACGGCTGCTGATTTGATTAAAGCTCCTAATATGCCAGCCGACGGTGAAATGACTGAAAATGGTTTGCGTAATAATGTGAGTGTTGCATTACATTATATGGCTTCATGGTTAAACGGTAATGGTTGTGTACCGATTAATAATTTAATGGAAGATGCGGCGACGGCAGAAATTGCGCGCGCACAGTTGTGGCAATGGATACATCATCAAGCGATTTTGAACGATGAACGTAAGGTGACAGCAGAATTAGTTAAACAGGTGATTGATGAAGAATTGGATAAGATTCGTACCGGCATGGGTACGGAAGTTTATGCAGATAGTCAATACGGTTTAGCCGCTAAGTTGATGGAACAAATTACTATGCAGGATGAATTTGCGGAGTTTTTAACCTCAGTGGCTTATGAACATATCGCTTAAACGCCGCTTAATTATTTAAAATAAGTAGTTTTAATTTCTATTGATGACTAACTGTTTTATTTTTACAGATATTTTCAAATAAACTTTAATTAACCGAGAGAAGGTAAGCCAATGAACAGACAAGAAGCAATTGCAGCATTAGAAAAAGACTGGGCAGAAAATCCGCGTTGGGCAAATGTAAAGCGTGGTTACAGTGCAGAGGATGTAATACGTTTACGTGGTTCCATACAGCCTGAATATACGTTTGCTAAAAATGGCGCGGAAAAACTGTGGGAAAAAATCAACGGCACAGCTAAAAAAGGCTATGTAAATGCTTTTGGTGCAATTACTGCGGGTCAGGCGATGCAGCAGGCGAAAGCAGGTTTAGAAGCGGTCTATTTGTCAGGTTGGCAGGTCGCCGCTGATGGTAACACTTCAGAAACGATGTATCCTGATCAATCTTTGTACGCTTATGATTCTGTTCCGACAATGGTACGTCGTATCAATAATACTTTTAAGCGTGCTGATGAAATTCAGTGGGCTAAGGGTTTAAATCCGGGCGATGAGGGTTTTATTGATTATTTCTTGCCTATTGTTGCTGATGCTGAAGCAGGTTTTGGAGGGGTGTTAAATGCTTATGAATTAATGAAAAATATGATCATGGCAGGTAGCGCGGGCGTTCATTTTGAGGATCAATTAGCAGCAGTGAAAAAATGTGGTCACATGGGTGGTAAGGTGTTAGTACCAACTCAAGAGGCTATTCAAAAATTGATTGCAGCACGTTTAGCCGCAGATGTTATGGGTGTGCCCACCATTGTTTTAGCCCGTACCGACGCAGAAGCAGCTAATTTATTAACATCTGATTTTGATCCTAATGATAAACCATTTTGCGCTGGCGAACGGACTGCAGAGGGTTTTTATCGAGTGAAAAACGGTTTAGAACAGGCAATTAGTCGTGGTATTGCTTACGCACCTTATGCTGATTTGGTTTGGTGTGAAACGGGTACGCCAGATATTGGTTTTGCGCGTGAATTTGCCCAAGCAGTGCAAGCTGCACATCCTAATCAATTGTTAGCTTATAATTGTTCACCATCTTTCAATTGGAAGAAAAATTTATCAGAAAGTCAAATTGCATCCTTCCAAGAGGAATTATCAGCATTGGGGTATAAATATCAATTCATCACGTTGGCAGGCATCCATTTAATGTGGTACAACACGTTTGATTTTGCTTACAATTATGCGCGCGGCGAAGGGATGAAACATTACACTGAGATGGTTCAAGAACCAGAATTTGCAGCGCGTGAGCGGGGTTACACTTTTGTATCGCACCAGCAAGAAGTGGGTGCAGGTTACTTTGATGATGTTACAACTGTCATTCAAGGTGGTGCTTCTTCCGTGACTGCATTAGCCGGTTCTACTGAGGAAGCGCAATTTTAAGTAATCTCGTAAAAAGCTGAAAACCTCTCTCCAAACCTCATGGCACTTTGCTTTGAGGTTTTTTTATCTTGTTCTCTTGTAAAAGCGATTAACTACATTAAAATTCATACACTAGATCAGTGTTGTGAGTTCTTTGAAGGGCTAACTCCCTTGCGAATCAAAATCTTGCGGCTATTCGGGAATTGTGTCGCTAATATCAAATCCCACAACTTGAATCCTGTCCAATGTGGAGTATTGAGATCGCGCCTTATGGGTTAAGCATCATTTTCAGGGCTAAATAGCATGTAATCAATACTTACTCTATCGCCGGCTATTGGGCGAAATTGCTCATTTGCATAAGCAACATGCTCAGGGTGATCTCGATAAGAATCAATCACAGCTTCATTAGCAAATCTTATTAACCAACACCAACGATATTTAGCATCAGATTTGACAGATTCACCGCGCCAAGTTACACGAACACCGGGAATATTATCTAAGACTGTCGCCCCTAATTTTGCGGCTTTTTGTGTTTGCTCATCATCAACGCTTGAATTGTAAATAATTAAATGTTCAACAGGAGTATAAGGTTTAGATTGTGTTTTTGCATCAATTGCCATACCTTTTGCTTTTAAATCAAGCTGTTCTAGTGATTGAATCACTGCATTTGTCAGCATACTATCCAATTGTTGCCAAGTATGTACCGCCCCAATTTGTTTAATAATGACACTCAATTCAACAAAACGATCTATTTCAATAAAATCACCCACATTCTCTATTTTGACACCGCAGGCGTTTGCAATTTGTGCTATCTGCATTTGCTCATTGCAGTCTGTATCTAAAAATAATGCTTGACATCCTCTGCGTATCGCTGCAATTGCTTGTTTTTGATTAAGTATTTTTTTTGCTACGATAGAGGATGTGACTTTTTCTTGTCTTAATTGATCTTCAATAGAAGGCATTAAACCATTTTCGATTTCAGCCGCGTCAATAGTTACGATAAAAGGGACATCATATCGTTTTGCCCACGCGATAATGCCTTTTAATACCGACAGTGATTGTACGTTGACAGTAGGCAATTGATAGTTGTGTTCGGCTGCGTGATTGATAAGATCGGGTAAGTTTAATATTGCCATAAGTTGAAAATCCAAAGTTAATTTGCATAGAGCTGATTAAGTATTCTTAAATAAAATGATTGCAAAAATTCATTCAACGCGGCATCTCTAATATTCCAACAGCGCGCGTTGAAAATTCAAAGTTTCTAAAAATTATCCACATTGATGATTTTACCAATATCCTGCAATGGACCAAGTGGATTTTTCTTATCCTCAAACTCTAAAACATTCGGTTCTCCCCCCCAAAGCTTATAAATCACGACATCACCATTTAATACAATAATTGCGTCAAAACGCCAGCCAGAAGTCATAGTTTTACGGCGAAAATTTAATAAATCTAGTACCGCATTTCCATAACGTTTACTTTGCAAGTTACTTGGTTTCACTTCATAACCAATACAAGCATCTTTCGCTTCCAAACAAGCACGTACTTGCGGGTGCAAATGTTGTAACTGTACTGCTTGGTTTGGTACAAAACGTTCTAAAATATCTAAATAAGTGATTAATTTGACATTTGGGGTTTCAAATGGATCAAAACCTAATAATTTTAATTCTTCTCTAGTCGTCTTTTCTGATACGATTAAGTCAAATGATTTCTTTGCCTCATCAAATGTTTGCCATGGAGATTTAGTTGTTTTTTTGATTTCGGGTAATAAACCCGCACAACCCGTCATAACTATACTTAAAATGCAGAAAAGAAAAAATGCTCGGTGCTTAGACATAATATCAACCCATTGCCAATAATAAGATTTATAACCAGCTGTTTTAAAATAACTTTAAATAAAAACAGTGATTAATTTGACATTGACCTATTGATAATAATTGAGGACATGATAGCCTGTACAAGAGGTTCTTATACCCCATAGCTTTATTTTATCAATTTACTTAATGCACGGAGACACGAAAACATAACGTAGAATGTGTACGCCGTGAGTTTCTGTGTAAGGCGAAAGCCATTTGATTTGCATTTTACCATAACTAAAGGAGAAACCTATGCTCAAATATATTTTAGGGTTGTCGTTGTTGATTTTAACTGTCACTGGATGCGGTGAAGGTGGGTCTCCTCCCCCCACTACTGTTACAATAAAATTTTCTCATGTTGTTGCTGAAACGACCCCAAAAGGTATTGGTGCAAATCGTTTTAAGGAATTAGTCGAACAACGTCTTGCAGGTCGGGTGAAAGTGGAGGTTTATCCTAATTCACAGTTGTATGACGATAATAAAGTGATGGAAGCATTACTATTGGGTGATGTACAGATTGCCGCGCCTTCGTTAGCTAAATTTGGTAAATATACCAAAAAGTTACAAGTATTTGATTTGCCTTTTTTGTTTAAAGATTTACAAGCTATTGAGCGGTTTCAATTGAGTGAAACAGGACGTGATTTACTCAATTCCATGAATGATACTGGTTATCATGGTTTGGCTTATTGGCACAATGGACTAAAACAATTTTCTGCTAATAAATCTCTGCGTGTACCCGAAGACGCTAGAGGCTTAAAATTCCGAATTCAGCAATCTGATGTGTTACAAGCTCAGTTTGAGCAATTAGAAGCCAGTCCGCAAAAATTGGCATTTGCTGAAGTTTATAATGCGTTACAAACCGGCGTTGTAGATGGTGCTGAAAATCCTTGGGCAAATATTTATTCTAAAAAATTCCATGAAGTACAGAAATATTTTTCTGAATCCAATCATGGCTATTTGGGTTATATGCTGGTAACCAACGATAAATTTTGGAGCGAATTACCAGATGACATCCGTACTGAATTGGAAAAAATTATTGCAGAGGTAACGTTGGAGGTAAACGAAGAAGCGTATAAATTATCTATGGAATATCGGCAAAAAGTGATTGATTCTGGTCGAACAGAGGTTTTGGCATTAAGCGAGGAAGAGCTAACAAAATGGCGTGAAGCAATGCAACCTGTCTGGGAAAAATTTGCGGACGAAATCGGTCGAGATGTGATTGATGCCGCCAAAGCTGCTAATGAATAAATTGAATTAGTGCGAATGGAATATCAAGTATTTCGCGGTATCGACTCGGTGGATGATGTATCTCACTTATCCACCGATTGTTTTTTAATCCGCAGACTCTTCAACCAAATGTTCAGCCAATAATTCAGTTAATCCTAAAATCGGCGTATCCATTTCATAGGCTTCTAACCCTTCTTCCATCACAATACGACAGTTAGCGCAAGCCGTAACCAGTGCGTCTACTTTCGCGGTTTCAAGCTGCGCTTTCTTACGCTTAAATACTTGAGTACGCAATTCTTCAGCTTCTTCAATGGCACTCGCACCACCGCCACCACCACAACACCAATTCATCATACCCGCGTCTGGCATTTCGACGAAATCATTACTAATCATTTTCATTAAATTACGCGGCTGTTGTACGACTCCTCCGCGACGCACTAGTTGACAAGGATCATGAAAAGTTAAACGTTGTTTTTCAAAACCTTCTGTTCTCAACAAACCCTGCGCACGTAATTCATCTAATACTTCTACGATATGCCGCACTTTAAAATTAAACTTCCGTCCCATCAAATTGGGTCCTTCCCAACGAATAGCAGTATAAGCATGACCACATTCTGGACTGATTACAGTTTTAATTTTTAATGATTCTGCTGCATTTACAACACGGCTTACTAATTCTCGCGCAATATCAGTAGAACCAATTTGAATACCACTATTAGTTGCTTCAAAAGCGTCGCTACTCAGTGTCCACGTTTTACCTGCTTGCTTCATAATCCGTGCGATCGCTTCCAGATATTCAGGGAAATTCATAATTTCCATTGAGGATAACAATACCAGATATTCCACATCCGACATGTCAAATGGAATCGTTAAGCCGGTATCTCTTTCAAGATGCTTTACCTGCGCTTGCAAGGCTGGCAATTTAACGCCCATCGGACTGCCTATTGTTACTGCACGTTTTGACGCACTAATTTGTCCTTCGGGAGCGTGACCGGCTGCAACCATCCCTTCGCGTGCTTTGCGAATCATGCTGACAATATCGTTACCAACTGGACAAACCATTGAACAACGTCCGCATAATGTACAACTATCATAAATGTAATGCTGCCATTTTTTTAATTCTTCATCTGTTAATTTATGATTTAAACCTACAGATTTTTTTAACCATCCCCATAATGTGTATTCTTGTTCCCAGACTTTACGCAACGGTTCTAATTTATAAATGGGTGTATATTGCGGGTCATTGGTTTCGGTATAAAACAAACACGCCTCAGCACACATTCCACAGCTTACGCAACTTTGAAAGTATGCCGCTACACTGCTGTCAATCTGCTCTTCAAACGCATGATAGCCACGTTCAAAATTTGCGTTACTCATATTTCGACTCCTCTGTGACCTGCATTTTCACCAGTGTAATAACGAGCGAAAAACAAAGTGAAAGTGTGCATTAATTTGGTAAATGGGAATACAATTAATAGTAATTCGACGCTTAAAATATGTATGGCAAGTATCAACGGGTAAGGTTCAATTAAATGGTGGAATGCCATAAAACCTGTAACCAGTGGTAGCAAAGTGACAAACCACGCAAGCCAATCACCAAAAGTTGTTAATAATCGTAATACTGGATTGGTTAGGCGATGAATTAATATTGCTATTAAACCTAAAATTGCCATAATAGTAGCGAAATCAATTATTGCGTTGGGCAGTGCTGACCAACTAAAACCTAGAGCAGATTCAAACAAGGCAATGTGTGGTGCAAAAAATAGTAAGACTATAAAAAAGCCAATGTGAAACATATAACCCGCGACAACAGTCGTGACGACACGCGGAAAAATAGCTTGATTAGGGATAAAACGGCTAAAAATAGTGCGTACACCACTAGCCACGCCACTACCACGCTTTGCCGCTAAATTGGCTTTGCGACCAATTAAAATAATTTCTAATAGACGCAACGTTACGCCAAATATAAAAATTGCGAGTGCCCAGTAGAATGCGTCACCGCGCACCCAGAGCAAAAAGTCTGCATAATTCATTTATGCCTCCCGTTCTAAGTCGTTAATCGTAACCGTTTCGTGATTTTTTTGTGCATTATTACGTTTAGCCATATTCATTGCGCCGGCTGCCACGCCCATTGCCGCTCCCGCCGCTAACGCATAACCTGCTGCTTGCGTTGTATTTGATAGTGGTACGGAAACCGCTTTATAAAAACTACCCGCATCCCAAAAATTTGGCTCAGAGCAGCCAATGCAACCATGTCCTGCCTCAATTGGAAAGCTAACTCCTTCATTCCATTTTGCCGTAGCACAGGCATTGTAAGTAGTAGGTCCTTTGCAGCCAAGTTTATATAAACACCACCCTTTTTTTGCACCTTCGTCGTCGAAAGTTTCCGCAAATTGTGCGCGTTCGTAAAAAGGTCGGCGATAGCAACGGTCATGAATGTTTTGACCATAGAATGAAAGTGGACGTTTTAATGAATCTAATTGCGGTAATGTATTAAAAGTCAGAAAATGTGCAATCGTACCGGTAATAACCATTGGGATAGGTGGACAACCGGGAATATTAATTATTGGTTTATCAGCAATTAAATCTTCAACCGATACCGCACCAGTAGGATTGGGTTTTGCCTTGGGTAAACCACCGTAAGTAGCACAGGTACCAACCGCTATAATGGCTTTGGCATATTTCGCTACTTCATAGAACATGTCTACATTGCTAATGCCCGCAATAGTGGAATAACCTTTATTAGCTATGGGAATTGAGCCATCTACAATCATTAAATACTCGCCCTCATTTTCCGCCATTGCAATCTCACGCGCATGTTCGGCAGCTTCACCTGAAGCCGCTTGTAATGTGTGATGATAATCTAATGATAATAAATTGAAAATGAGAGATTCTAAGGTAGGCGCGTGGGAACGGGTCAGAGATTCGGTACAACCTGTACATTCTTGAAATGACATCCAAATCACCGACTGACGCTTGGCATTTTCTAAAGCATGGGCAATTTGGGGAATGAGAGCAGGCGGTAATGCAAGTGCGGAGGCTGTTGCTGCACAAAATTTAAGAAAACCACGCCGACTAATACCTTGTGCTCTAAGACTTTCGCCTATGGTTTTTTGAGACATATTGTCCTCCTCGTTAATTGGGAGAAATTAAACCAGCAAAATAAATTTTGCACTCTTGTTAATTTTTTATGTTAATTTTCAATTTTTTTAAGCTATCTTGTACATCTTCACGTTGTGATTTTAAAATATCTGGTATCCAAGTTATTTCTAAATATTGGCTAGTTTTACAATTTTCCGTATTAAAATGCTCTACCCACCACACGCCACTAATTTGCGTTTCCCAGATGCGACTTAAACCTAAACTATTTAATTCAGCACTTATTTCACCTCGACCTAAATGCTGGCGTAATAATTGTTCATCATCTGCTGAAAATGGCAAGCTATTCAAATCGATACAAGTTGATTCATTGCGCGCTAGTAATTTTTGCAAAGCATGTTGAATCTCATTTAATAATGGAGATACATTGCCTGTTATTTGTTCTGGGTATATGGGAATCATTGCCAGTTTGAATGATGGTAATTAGGAATATTATTTTAAGCTAATATTCTAAAGTTGTAACTACTTATGTTGAACAAAGGTAAAAATACAAAATCTGTTTGAGATGCTATAGAAATAAAGTAAGAGTTTAACTCATTATTTTTAATATTAAAATAGATTTTATCGACATCTGCTCATCAAAACCGATAACGTAACTCCAGAAAATAATTACGGTCAGCGAGCGGTAGATCGTGAGGAATTGCGATTATTCCAGTGCTATCAGGACCTAAAGAAGGTGTACGCTGTTCTCGGTCAAACACATTGCGCACGCCCACTTTAACATGCCAATTAGGAAAAGCTTTACTTTTGTAATACAAAGTCAAATCCACGTTGGTGTAATCACCGATTTCAAGACGCGGATCGTCAAAATTACGTGGTCGTTCAGCAATCCAATGAACTTGTGTATCTAAATACCATTCAGGTGCAATCATCCAATCGGTGCGCAAATACGCTTGATGACGAGGCGTGTGAGGTAAAGCGTTATTATCCATATTTTTCGAGGTTTGCCATGCGTAATTGGCTAATAAGCTAAAACGTGGATTGACTTTCCAACGTGCCTCAATTTCAAAACCTTGTCCCTTCTGCGTTCCCGCGTTGTCAAAAATATAAGCTGTTGTTTCATCTGAACGTTTATCAAAACGTGCTATAACTTTATCTTGGATTTTATAATTAAATAGATTTCCTGCCCAATTCATACTTCTAGTGGATTGATAATTAAGAGCTAATTCCCACATTTCTATTGTTTCTGGCGACAAGTTCGGATTGCCTTGCAACACTGGATTATTGCTTGCTTTTAATTCAGCTAAAGTAGGTGCTCTAAATGCTTTTCCATATAATAATTTACTAGTGAGCTGTGGTGTGGTTTGCCAAACTAGCGCGAAACGTGGATTGATAACACTATCAAAATCAGAATAATCATCATAACGTAGTCCCGCCGTTAATTCCCAATTGGGCACAAATCGCCAAGTATCTTGAATAAAAGCAAAACTATTTTTTCTATCGGATTCTGGCAAAAATACGAAAGGACTATCTGCCATATCAACCATTTCGCCACCTAATTCAACCGGTTGTCTCGTTTCGGGATGTACGCCAAAATTAGCAAAAAGTGTGGTTCGATAAATATCGTTATAGCGATAACCCACGCCCAAATGTAATTGATGCCCATCAAAACCTTTATAAAATCCCGAAATAGAGGCTTGTGTTTGACGTTCCGATACACCCGGCGTTGC
>CAYMCP010000017.1:0-48392 GCA_964388965.1 uncultured Thiotrichaceae bacterium
AAATCGATAAATAGTTATCTATGGATAGGTTTAGATAAGTTTGAAATAACGGTAAGTGATGTAAGTTATCTTTTGAGTCCAAAAAAACTTGCCCCGAAATTGACTACAAAAGTCACGGCAGAGAGCATGGACGTTGGACGTTGTGAAACGCGCACTGCACAAGCCTCGTCTGGCATTAAGTGGCTGAAAAGCTATTACTTGAAGGTATTAGGAATATGGAGGACAGCAGCAATTTTCATTTTAAAAACAACAAGATACGTTGAAAATGAGAACAACCCTTATATCTTTAATTCATTGAAAAATAAGGATAAAAATTACAAAATAAGCATTGCTAGAATATGCAGACAGTGCATAAATTTTAATGAGATTGCTTTGAATTACGATGAATTACGATTTCTGACCTGAAAGATTTTGCTTTCGTCTATTTCCTAATAACACCAAATGCACTAGAAAACTTCGCTGTTTTTCATCCTGAAATCTAAGATACGTGTCTAATTCTGTGCTTGGTTCGTGCTGAGGTTTCTCACTGAGATTAAAATTGGGACGTTCAGCTCTACGGATGTCAAGGTTCATTATCAGGCTTCCCTATGTCTACTGCTATTAGGTGGGTGTACGGTGTTAACCTTCGCCATAAATCTCTTGCTAATGATTGAATGATGTAAATCACCGAATCATTAAATGTGGAATTCTATAACAAACTAGCGTATAAATCCACAATTTTTTATCCACCAAGCGCGTAAAGTAATTGTTCTATCTTCCAAAATTACCAAAGGGCTGGATCATTAAACGCCTCAACACATGTAGGACATTCTTTGATAGTTGGAATGGGTTCTTCTGTTAATGACTGTCCCAGCCAACCTTCTGGCATTGAAAGTTTGAGCGGAGCCCGAATAAAATTCTCAGACAAAGCCTGAAATCCTACTCTGGAGTAATAGGATAGGTTGCCGTAAGTAGTAACTACGGATACTGATCTGTTTTTCAGTTCATTAAGACCAAAATTAATAAGTGCTTGCCCTACGCCGATCCTCTGATATTCTTTTCTAACGGCAACTGGCGCGAACATACAAATTTTAATAGGTTCTTTAAAATAAAGAGGAGTGAAAAAAATAGACCCAATAATTAAATCATCTTCGTAAGTTCCAAAACAGATTATTTCTTCATTGTCGATACTGGAAGATAGCTTTGAGACAAGATCGCCGATCAGCCGACCTTCCTCCTCTCCATCAGATAGTCTGAAAACAGACGTAAAGAGATTCGTCAACTCATCTCGGCTATTTTTATCTACACTTTTAATTATATTATTCATAGTATTATTTTTATTTTTCTTATGATCTTATTCTGTGGATAGATTAATTGTAGATGGATTAATATGGCGTCCCCAAGGGGAGTCGAACCCCTGTTACCGCCGTGAAAGGGCGGTGTCCTAGGCCACTAGACGATGGGGACTTAGGACGTTCACAAATCATACACTTTTTTGGAGCTAGGCGGAATCGAACCGCCGACCTCTACAATGCCATTGTAGCGCTCTCCCAACTGAGCTATAGCCCCTCACATTCGTGAAGTCGAACATTCTATAGATTTAAATTTCATTGTCAACAACTTTTTTAAATCTATCTTAATCCGTCTCTTAAAACTGCTTGATAGCCTGTTTAAGCTGAATGAGCTGTGAAGCCTGCGAATTATACCGAACTTCTAAATATAGACAAGTAATTTTTTCAATTTTTTGTATATTTTTTATATCGACCTGTTTTATACGCCGTGCAAAATCTTCTGCGCCTTCATAAGGTAAACGTTTAAGTCCATGACGACTGGCTACTTTGTGGCAAAATTTTAAATAGCATTTCTGTGCTTCATCATATCTACGTTTGGGACTAAAATACATCCATAATGCAATCAATAGTAGAAGTGTAGCGACACTACTTACTAAAATTATTATCATTTCTTTCCAATGCACTCGCCCAAAACCTAGCATATTTAATAATTGTTGCTGTCGTTCAGGTCCATAACCTAATACCCACTGATTCCAACCATTATTTACTGCATCCCAAACTTGTTGCATTTGTTTCCATGTCTGAATCAAACTAGAGTTAGCCGCTAATTCCATCCCTAATAATGGACTATATTGCTGTGGCAATGCGCCGTCAATACCCTTTTCAACACGTTCTGGAGCAACCGCCGCCGTAGGATCAATCCGTACCCAACCTTGATCTTTCAGCCATACTTCCGCCCACGCATGAGCGTCACGCTGTCGAACAACTAAATAATCTCCTAAACGATTTAATTCGCCACCTTGATAACCTGTCACAACTCGCGCAGGAATCGCCGCCGCACGCATCAATACGACAAATGCCGCTGCATAATGTTCACAAAAACCTTGACGAGTCTGAAATAAAAACTCATCTATCGTATCGTTTACCAATATCGGAGGATTTAAAGTGTAATAAAATGCTTGTCGATTAAAATAATTTAATGCTTGTTGTATAATTTTTTCGTCATCTCGATATTGTTGTCGCCATTGTTGTGCTAGGGCGCGTGTTTGTGGATGTTGATCTTTAGGAAGACGTAAAGCAATTTGATATTGTTTAGAATCAATCGAAGTCGCTTTATATTCCAAATAAGAATTGACTTCATAACGTATCATTTGTTGCACTGGAAAGTTAGATAAAATTTGATAATCTTGAGTCATGGTGCTGATTTTTGCTGGTGCTTGTTCTGGTATATCCAACGCAAATAGCCATTGTTTACCATGTGGTTCAAGCGTAACGCTATATCGATAAGCAAGACCTTTATGCTCAAATGGAATGTATGTCTTATCAGAAATTTGTGCGTGACGATATAATGCCGTCCATTTTCGTCCATCCGTCCACCATAAAACGGGACCACGCCAATATAATTTGGATGCAGATGGTATATCACCGTCGAATTTTACTCGAAATGCAATCTCATCTGATTGGCTTAATTGGCTGATATTGCCGATAGTCATAGATTCACTAAATCCAGTCCGTCCACTATTAGCATCTTTTGGCAAGCTCCAGAAAGGTCCGGCGATGCGTGGAAATAAAATAAACAGCACTAGCATGATCGGAATCGCTTGCGCAATAATGGTACTGGCTAATTGGAGTTTTTGTTTTGTATTCATTGCCCGATTATCGTCATTGAGGCTGATCAGTGTAGACGTAATCATTAACATCACGACTATCATGTATAACGCTGTAGGAATAGATTGTGAGTAGAGAAAATTAGTAATAATTAAAAAATAACTTAAAAAACAAACCAGTAGCGCATCACGTAAATGATACATTTCGAGTAATTTTAAACCAATTAGCACAATAAGCAGCGATATACCCGCATCACGTCCAAAAATGGTTTGATAGCTAAAATAAATACCTACCATTGCGAGTAGTGCAATAAAAACTCGTAATGTTGGTGCTGGTAAAGATTTTTTGTTTTTTGTTAAATAATATCGCCACGCAATAAGTACAAAAAAGGCTGGAATAACCCACCAAGTAAGGTGTCCGCTATGCGGTAAAATAACTAAAATTAACGATAATAATAGCCATTTTAAGGTAATCAAATCTGGAAAAATAGAGCGTTGGTTCATGATGCAAATGTGGATTGTAAGAATTAAGATGGGTTATTTTTCAGATAACAACACGGCGTACAAAATCTATTTTGCTAACGAGTTGGTTTACAAAATGAGTTTTGTGCGCCGGCATTACGCAGATTTAATTATCCAGCAATTGGATTTCAACAACAACTAACCCATTGATATTATTCGCAGTGCTGAGATGTAATTCATAATTACCACGAGACAAATCAACTAAGAGTGCAGCATCAGTAGGACTATTAGGTTGTTTATCTTGCGGAATATCACTAGCACGTTGTCCTTGTTGCCAGTTATCATTACTGTCTAGTAGATTACCGTTTGAAATAAGCGTGATTGTCGGGTCTAAATCTAGCGTCGTTCCCCACACTTTTATCAATACTGCTTGAGTATTAAACACATCTTGCAATGTAAAACTAACAGTATTGTTTTCGGTAAGCCATAAACGGGTACTAATTTGCGATAAACCGACACCTTGTGACTGAATAGTTAAATTTGCAAATCCGGATTGCATAGCTGACATCGCTAATGAATAACTACCTGTTTCTAAATAGGTTAATAGTGCAGCCGTGCTTGCATCAGTCGAAAGCGGTATAAGTTCTTCTAAAGCAATCCGATTTCTCGCCTGTAACCAACTATCATTTTGTGCAATCAATACGTTATCCTGTTCTAAACGCAAAGCGGGGTCAATTTGTCCATCATTTGCGCTGGCAGTAATGAGTAATGATTGTTTATCTGTCAAATTAAATTGGCTAAGTGTGCTATTTGCGGCATCGACAAAAGTATTAAAACGAATGTCTGACAAGTAGGCGACTGTATTTGAATTTTGGTAATTCGGAATACCGTAGAAATAAGCCAAACATCCTTTACTATCATTTAGATACAATTTACCATCGTTGCAATCGCTGTCACCTGCCCAACCGTCGAAATACAAACCTTCCGGTGCGGTAGTATGTAAAATCAACTGCGTAATTTTATTCGTTTTCGGATTGATGCGTGGGAAGATATGCCAACAACTCCCTTCACCGCGGTCGCAATCAATGCCTTCAGGTTCACTGACAACTCGCCCATTCGGACTGCCGATAAATACGATGACATAATCAGGTTCTGGGGGCGGCTGAGTGAATACGCTATTTTCTTGTAAAACATCATCTTCAGTAATTTCAAATGAAGCAGCAGCCTGTTCATAAGTGTCCTCAGTCGCACCGATTTGCACAGTACGCGAACCAGTATAAGTACCATTGTTTTTAATTTGGATATTGAATGAAACAGAAGTTTCGCCATCCAAAATGGTAACTTTAGGCGGCATATTGATTTGGCTAGGTGCGTTGTTGACTAGCTTCACTTCTAAATTGCCACTCGTACCCCCACCCGCAGAACGTGTTACTGTCGCATTCATTGAACCTGCATTTTCTGCTACAGTGTTTTGTGCAAGATTTAACGTTAAAAAGGGTGCGCGGGTTGTGAATTCAAGTTTTTGAATATGCGCATCGGCTGTTAGATTATTGCGTTTATCTTCTGCAACTAAATAAATATCATAAGCAGTTGATGCAATTAAACTATTTAGCGTAACCGTTTGTTCAGTATTGGCTGTTGTAAAAGTTTTTTTATCACCATTTGTTTTAATATCACTAGCTGTCGGTTGTGCTGCGCCGTCAGCAAGTACCACATAATATACATCGCCGATTTCATCAATTCTTAATGATAAATCTGCATCAACATCTCTAATTTGCGCCAATTTTGGATAACCATTAATAAATTTAGGTGGGGTATCTAATGGAGTTGTAATACTTCCATTTTGAATTGTTGTTGCTAAACCTGCTGCATTTTCTGCTGCTACATAAACGTAGTAAGTTATATCATCATCGAGGTCATTTACGTTTTTTACCGTATCAGCATTAAACGTTGTTACTTCAAAATTCCCACTGGCTTTGACATTTGTTGTTGTCCCAGAACCATCTTGATTTGTTTTAATTTTTTCTAAATCAGGTTGACTATCGGCGGTGGAAACAACATAGTAAACTGTGCTCGCCTCATTTAATCGTACATTCAAGTTAAAACTGGTTTCGTTAATATCAGAGATTGTTGGTGTACTATTGGTGAAATTTGGCGCAGTTTCGTCCGTGACTTCAAAGTCATCAATAATTAAATCGCCGTCCTCATCGCCTTGCGCAACAATGGCTAAATAAACTGTTTGATTTGCATAACCAGTTAAATCATAAGAGTAATCTGAATCGGTCGAACTTAAAGTTTGTACTGGATTGTTTGTATCGTTACCGTCGGGATGAGAAATCCCACTAAAACTGTCAGGATTATTGTCTGTTTTTGATATGCGTACTTCAAATGTTGCTGGACCATCAACTGCTTCCGCTTTAAATTTTAGCACGCTACCTTCGCCAGCCAATTTAATAGCAGGTGTAATGAGCCAATCATCACGTCCAAATGTATCATATTCAATATGAGCATTATTATTTGAAAATATCCAAGTTTGATCAGATTTTTCTGTTAATTGATCCAAAACAAGCCAACAATCAGGCTGTGTATTCGAGGAAAAGTTTTCAATAAAAGGAAAATCGGTGACGCAAGTTGTTATATTAAATTTATAAGAATTTTGGTTTGTATTGTTTGTAGCAATAGTAATTTCTTCATCGTATTTTGCTACTGTGCTAGTATCAAGTTGTAAGTTTGTTGTTATTTTAGCACCAATATTTATACTGCCAGCGATGTCACTGCTTAGACTATATTTTGAACCTGAACTAAAACTAGGCTCACTTATCTCCAAAGTACCCATACCAATATTATTAAGTTCAAGTGGCAATTCAAATGTTTCATTTTTAGGGACAGAAAATAAAAGCTTGTTTCCTTCAAAAATAGGCTGTTTTCCATTTTTAACTAATAAAATAGGTGTAGAATCGTCTAAGAAACCTAACGCTTTTTCGGCATTAATGCGTGGATAAGGGGCTGTATTTGTTGGAGTATCTCCTGTATCTATTAAGATTTGTCGAATAGCATGAGGTGCTAAATTCGCATTTTTTTGCAACAATAAAGCGGCTACACCTGCCGCCATTGGTGATGACATTGATGTGCCTGTATCTTCTTTGTGATCTCCATCTTTTTCCGTAGACATAATCGTTTCACCCGGTGCAACAATATCTAATAAAACGCCACGATTACCCGAACTATATAAGCTATCATCATCATCACTGTTTCCAACCGCAATCACATCACTTAAACAAGCAGGCCAATCAATTTTGTCAGTAAGACTATCGTTACCTGAGGCAGCAAAAGAAACAATATTAAGTTCATTTGCAAATTGGTTAAAAATTGTAGTCACATCAGGAACGGTAGCATTGCAAACTTGTTGATCAGAAAATTTAGTAATAAGTCCTAAACTCATATTGATAATATCGACATCAGAATTCTTGATGTAGCTGCTAACTAACCAGTCAATTCCTTTTTTTAAGTCAGATAAAGAAAATGATTTGGAATTGTTAATAACCTTAACTGCAACAATTTTAGCATCGGGTGCAATGCCTTCCGGCGAGGTGATAATCCCGCTCACATGAGAACCGTGTCCCGCGTCATCTTCTGCACTATCGCTTGTAGCGTTACCTTGACACTTATTCCCTCCTGATACAAAACATTTCTGCGCGACAATCGCACTGTCATTAAAATCAAGGTGATCGGTATCAATCCCTGTATCGAATACCGCAACCGTTACATCTTTGCCAGTTTGGGTAAATTGTCGTACATTATCTGTTGCATTATTTGTCACCTTCATGATTGCTTTTGCACCTTTTAAATTCGCTTCTCCTTCTAAATCTAGTTGAATTGCAAGCACTTTTTCATGATTTCTCAACAATTCAAAAGCTTCTAAATTAATTTCCAAATCCAAAGAAGCCAAATATTCATATTGATAATCCAGCGTGAAAGAACCAACAGGTAACGCATTTAAAGCATCTAAAACTTCCTGCTGAACCGGTGCAATCGCAGAACGAATACGTTGTAATTTTTCCGAACGTGTTAATTCCACAGGCTGATCTGGCACTTTAAATGAACGTGTTTGTCTATCGTTTTCTTCTGGCTCAAAATTAAATTCAACCACCAATGAAACTAACACCCGTACAGAGCCTTTTGCCTCAATAGATGGTAATATTTCTGGATTAACCCTTGCTGCTTCTGCATAATTGATTGGATTAAATAACACCAGAATAAACAGTAAAAAATTTAATGATAATACTTTCATAGAATTTCTCCCTCAAACAGTATCGAGCTATTGCGTTCTAGTATAACGTTTTTGATAATAGGCTGCTAAATATTTGACATCAAGGGTTGTTTGTTGTGGAAAATAGGTCATTTTTTAGACTAACAAAACAAGGATACAAAACATGTTGCGTATTGTGCAATTAACTGACATTCACATTGATACTCCAGAAAAACCTTATTATGATATTGATGTAAAAGGAAAATTTACTAGTGCATTAAAACAAATTGCTACCTATTCCGATATAGACTTAATTGTTATTTCAGGCGATTTAGCCGCACATTACGGTGAAATAGTTGCTTATCAGTGGATCGCACAACAACTTGCCAGTCTAAATACACCTTACATTGTTATGGCGGGTAATCATGATAAAGTAAATAATATGCAACAAGTATTCGATATTAAAGAAGATTTTTTAAAGAATGGAATGCTGTATTTTAGAATAGAATGGCAGGGTTTACCACTTTTATTTTTAGACACATCAAGCTCTTACTTACCATCGAGCCAATTAGATTGGTTAAAGCAGCAACCCAACGTACCCAGTTTATTATTTATACATCATCCGCCAACTTTTTGTAACTGCACCTACATGGACACCGAATATCCATTACAAAATCGTGATGAAATTTGGCTACAACTATCGCAATTGACACATATTAAACACATTTTTTGCGGTCATTACCACACAGCGCGCAGCATCCACAAAAATAGTCAAACAATCCATATTACGCCCTCGACCATGATGCAAATTGCCACACGCCCACCACATTTCACCATTTCCAGCTATCTACCCGGCTGGCGCATTATTGAATGGGACGGAAAACAACTTAATACTTTTGTTGAATATGTAGATTTACTTGCGTAACTTGCGAATCGACAATTTAATTAAAAATCTGTTTTAACTGTCCATTTTCCATATTGAAGACGCGATCAGCGACGTTTAAATACTGTTCATCGTGAGTTGTTAAAATAATCGTTTTTCCTTCTGCCCGCAAATTCGGAATTAACGCTTTATAAAAATATTCTTTAAAAGTCAAATCTTGATCAGCGGTCAACTCATCAAACAAATAAATTGGTTTATCATCAACCATCGCAACAATAAAAGCTAAACGTCGCCGTTGTCCGGGGGACAAGTCTAAATGCGTAAATTGTCCATCAACATATTGTGTTTTTTCGCTCAATCCCATCAATTTAATCAATTCATTCAAAAAACTTTCACTTACGTCATCAACACCATATAAACGATCAAATAGATGAAAATCAGTGAAAACAGCAGAAAACAATCCATGATAAGCGGCGTAATTGGTTTTATTAATTAATTCATCATCTAGCAAAATCTTTCCAGACTGTGGGCGATATAAGCCTGCTAATACTTTGAGTAAAGTAGATTTTCCAGTACCGTTGCCACCTGTAATAAAAATCACTTCATTACGTTGAATTGTTAAATCTAACACACCTAATCGAAACAATGCCTGTCCGAAAATGTCACTATATTGATATTGTATAGCCTGTAGTTTAAGCGTTTTGAAATCAGATATTTTCTTAATTTTTTCTTGAGAAACAGGTAGATACTCATTAGATGCGTTCAGACTATCAAGCATTTTTTCCAATATAATGATATTAGTCACAGCCACATTAGCCCGCGCAATCACGGGTACTGCACTGGCAATCATTTCGATTGGAGCCATCATAAACAACATTGTTGCAGTAGCTGTAATGACAATTGTGTGGTGCTCTGGATTAAATAACGGAATGATAAAGACGATTGCACCAAGCATAATATAGCCAAATACCCGAGAAAACATGATATTAGTCACAAATTTAATGCCTGTATTAATTTTGATTTGTTCCGTTTCATGAGCGATTTTTTCAAGTTGTTTAAATACCGCATTACTTTTTGTTTGATTAATACGTGTTTCTTTGAAACCATCTAAAATATGATTTAATTGATTAAAAAAAGCAGTTTCTTTCTCAATACTAGTTAAAATTTCAGCAGATACTGTATTAAAATGTTGAAAATATAATGCACCACCAACGGTTAATCCAGTAAGAATAATAAAAAATGCTAACGGTGAAAGCATCACGATATAAAGTAGACAAAAAAACAGTACGACTGCCGCTTGTAAACTAGAAATTAGGGTTAAACCTGATTGAGAAATGAGATTTGCATCCTGAGTAAGGTGGCTGTAAATTTCTCCCTTTCCCATACCTTCAATGAATTTTAGTTCAGAATGACGAATTTTATCAGCGACACGTAAACGTACTTTTCTAATTGCCTCTTCTACAACTAATGTTGCCTGCTCTAAGGAGTGTTTACGAGTATAAACAAATAAAATCAATGCAATCAAAAAGATAAAGAATGGTCGTGTTATATCTTCATAGCTAGCAACACCTTGAGCTGCTTGGTTTATTGCAGCCAAAATTGCACTACTTGCAATACCCGAAGCGATGCCAGTTGTCAAAATAGGCGTTTTTGGTAGTTCTGATTCTTTTTTGAATAAATCAAGTAGTAATAGCATATTATAGAGCCGAGTGTCGTTTTACTTGCCGATAAATTCACTAACAGGAAGCGATATTTCAGGTAATTTTGAGGGAGAAACAGACTCACCTTTATTCACGTATTTTTGATAGGCGTACATTTGTGAATGTGGCGAGGTGTAGCATTCAACACGCTTATTTTCTAAATCTACAATCCACACTTCGCAAATACCATAGCGTGCATAAACTGGAATTTTGATAGTTTTATCGTATTTTAGTGAATGATCGGCAATTTCGATGACCAGTAGTACATCTTTTGGTTCTGGATGCGATTGCCAAAATTTTTCACTGCGTTTTAAAATAGCAATATCAGGTTGTGGTTCGGAATATTTACTTAGGCGGATAGGATTTTGTACTCGTACAATATGTGTTGTTGTACTGAGTGCTCTTGAGAGTTGCTGTGACAGTAAATCTACACAATAAGCATGTTTTTTTCCAACTTGCCCCATATCGACTACTTCCCCTTCTAATAATTCAATACGCTTATTTTCAAGTGACTTAAAATCAGCCATGTTATAAAAGTCAACGACATCAAAAAGATGTTTTTGCGGAGCAAGGTTGCTCTTAGCCATTGCTTCCTCCTTGAAACTCAAATTAAAATTTATCATTTGCTTGGTCGTGCATTAGGGTTATCAATATTTAAACTAATTGCTTAATTATTATTTTTCGATTTTATTTTTTAATGCTTCATTTTATCAATTTCTCTTTTTAAATCAGTGATTTCCTGTTCTGGCAATCGTGTAAATTTAGCAACAGAAGCGACAGAAAAACCTTCAAGCAACATAATCTTTGCAATATCTAGCTTTTCCTCAAGTTTGCCCTCAAGTTTACCTTCTTTGAGACCTTCCATTTTGCCCATTTGCCAAATATCTTGCCCTGCACAGGTATCTAATAGATTAAATTGCATCATTTGCATAACCTCCTCATAACGTAAATTTCGGAAACGATCCAGTATAAACAAACTCAATACATTGAACGCATCCTGCTGTACATCAGTGCTATAAACCTGTTTAATTGTTTGAGTCCAATATTGAATGTGTTGAAACAACACCCGTTTATCAAGCTTCTTAGGCTGTGTGAAAGGTGCGAATACAGCAATTGACTAATTATTATTTTTCGATTTTATTTTTAATGCTTCATTTTATCAATTTCTCTTTTTAAATCGGTGATTTCCTGTTCTGGCAATCGTGTAAATTTAGCAACAGAAGCGACAGAAAAACCTTCAAGCAACATAATCTTTGCAATATCTAGCTTTTCCTCAAGTTTACCTTCTTTGAGACCTTCCATTTTGCCCATTTGCCAAATATCTTGCCCTGCACAGGTATCTAATAGATTAAATTGCATCATTTGCATAACCTCCTCATAACGTAAATTTCGGAAACGATCCAGTATAAACAAACTCAATACATTGAACGCATCCTGCTGTACATCAGTGCTATAAACCTGTTTAATTGTTTGAGTCCAATATTGAATGTGTTGAAACAACACCCGTTTATCAAGCTTCTTAGGCTGTGTGAAAGGTGCGAATACAGCAAGTTTAGGATCAATATCAAGCAATTGCTTTAAATTATAATCAGTTAATACAATTTCTTGTATCTCTAGTCGTAATTCTGGTGCAATATTATTCAAATTTAAAGCACAATCTCGATGAGCTGTATCTGTATAAATAATAATAGCTTTGACTGATTTTTCATACTTACCTAAAACACAGATTTGTAAAATTTCTAATAATACGCGGTAACGAATAAATTTATCTGCATAACCTTGAAATTCAATAACAATTCGTCCTAAATTATTTTTTAATATTGGCAAAGCTTGTATGTCAGGTTCCATCCGTTTTTCTTTGAGTACAATTGAATCAAAATGATAACTTGCAGCTTGCTCAATACTAAAACCCGCCAAACGCAGTAGACTGCTACCACTAAATTTCATAAATTGGTAAAAAGGGTGATCTGTACCGAGTTGTGTTTTTTCATCCGCCATAATCTATTACCTATACTCCACTATTTACCATGTCTTACTATCATCGACCTAACGCATTTTGCCACGAGTCCCTACTGATTGCACGGACTAAATAATCATTACACGATGGCGTTGCTATTTGAATTGAGCTTGATTAAAAATAATTTCAAACTGATTTTTTTATCGTGATGATAGCGGTAAATAAATACTAAAAACGGTATCCCCCGGACAACTATTGACGGTAATTTTACCCTCATGTTTAGTAATGATTTTTTGCACAATATCTAAACCTAAACCGCTACCCTCGCCTGCTGATTTTGTAGTGAAAAAAGGTCTAAAAATATGTTCCTTAATCTCGTCGGCAATGCCGCAACCGGTATCACCAATCTGTACCACAATATAATCATCTTGCTTATCCACCGTAACAGATAATTTGCCTTGATGATTCATAGCCTGCAACGCATTGTGAATTAAATTTGTCCAAACTTGATTTAAATCATCTGGATAGCCTAATATTTCAGGTACATCATTATAATGCCGATTTACTGTAACCCTTTGTTTCATCTGACTATGATACAAGGTTAAGACTGTTTCAATACCCTCAATAACATTCATCTTGCGCTTCTCACCAGAATGATTAAAATCAGTAAAGTTCTTCAAGGCAAACACAACTTTAGCAGCCTTATCTGATGCAACAATAATATTTCTGATACCTCGCTGTAAATTAGCGAACTGATAAGCAATATCTAAAATTTCTTCGCTCTCGTCGGCTGTGATGAGTGGAATTAAAGCCTCAATATCATCAGTTACACCCATATCCACTAACTTATCAGCTAGTAATGTGGCATCAGTTAAATATACTTCTAATTTTGGAATCAACTCTCTGCGTTGTTTACGTTTTTCGCGTGAAGATAAATTATCTAGTTTCCCTTCCGCTAAACGATTTAGTAAGTTAAAGAAAGGTTGTTGTTTATTTTCTGGTAGTTTATGGAATAAGTGGGGTAATCGTTCCAAAGTATTTGATAAAAAACGGCTAATACTATTGGCAGAAGAGCGAATGGCACCCAATGGTGTATTAATTTCATGTGCCACGCCCGCAATTAATTGCCCTAAAGCTGCCATTTTTTCCGATTGAATTAATTCTTCTTGTGTTGCTTTAAGTTGTTGTAATGCCTCAGTTAAATCCGTATTTTTCTGACGCAATGCCTCCTCTGCGCGTTTACGCTCGCTAATGTCTACAGTAATACCAATTATAGCTTCAAGTTGATTATCTAAATTGCGAATGCTAGACCCCCAAAAATCTGCCCAAAATTCTGTACCATCTTGACGTATATAGCGTTTTTCAAGCTGATAAAAATTAAGTTTACCTTTGATGAGAGCGGTAAATTGAGTTTGACTGATTTCGCGGTCTTGTAAACTCGTTACTTCCTGTTCAGTACAGCGCAATAGCGTTACCATCTCCATACCTAGCATACTCGCCCATTTGGAATTGGCTTGTACATAATTACCCTCACTATCAATAATGCTAATCCCTACTGCTGCATTATTAAAAATAGTCCTAAAATGTTCTTTACTTTTGCGTAATGCTTGCTCAATATGTTTTTGTTGCGTTAAATCCATGTGCGTACCGACAAGGCGCGTTAATTCATTATTATCATCCCTTACACCAATCCCACGTCCCAAAATCCACACATAATGTCCACTGCGATGCTGCATACGAAATGTAACTTCAAATGCTGTTGTTTTGCCGTCTACATAGCTCAATAACGCATTGATAAATTTATCTATATCATCTGGATGTAGGGAGCCACACCAATGTTTATTATACAAATCTATTTCGGCATAATTTAAACCCAGCATTTCCAGATAACGCGGCGAATAATAAGTTTTACCACTAACCAAATCCCAATCCCATACGCCATCATTTGCACCTTGCATCGCTAAATTGAAACGTTCCTCACTGGTACGCAGTGCTTTTTCAATTAAACGTCGTTCGATTACTTCTTGTTGCAATTTTCCATTAATGCTTTCTAAAGCTTGAGTACGTTTTGTAACCAGCTCTTCTAAACGTAAACGGTAACGCTGCAACTCCTGTTCAACACGCTTACGCTCAGTAATATCTTGAATCGCATTCAGTGCATATAATACTTTGCCATTCTCATCTAAAATTGGACAACCCCAAATTTCTAAATACGCATGTCGGTCAGCTAAACGTATTTCAACATCACTTACTGAAGCACTTTCTCCATGTAATGCTCTAATAATCGGTAACTGATCTACTTGATAAGGTTTGCCAGTATCAGCATGATACATGTGATAAGCTTGAGATAATTTGTTAGTCGCAACATTAGGATCCGCAGTTTTATCAAAAAATTCAGTTGCTTTGTCATTGTGATAAAACAATTGTCCATTTGCGTCCATCATACCGATACCAACTGGCAATGCGTCTAAAAATTGAGTGATTTTTTCTAATTCTTTTTGTTTTTGCAATAATTTTAATTGTTGCCCACGCACATACCAACCAATAATACTAAATGCTAAAATAAGATATAAAGTATATGCCCACCACGTTTGCCAAGGTGAGGGTAAAATACGAATTTTGATACTTGTACCCATTTCATTCCACACACCATCATTATTAGATGCTTTGACTTTAAAAATATAATTACCGTGTGGCACATTGGTATAATTTACATTGCGACGATTGTGGATATAATTCCATTCATTATCAAAGCCTTGCAATTTATAAGCATACTGATTTTTTGTAGGCTCAACATAGTTTAGGGCAGAAAATTCAAAGGAAAAAAAGCTTTGTTTATGCGACAAGGTGATTTTTTCAGTAACGGTAATATCCTGCTTTAAAGGAGAATCTTTATTAGGTGTAACGACTTGATTAAATAATGAAAATTCTGTAACCACAACAGGCGGAATATAATGCGTATCTTGGATTTGCTTGGGATAAAATTGGTTAAAACCATTTAAACCACCAAAAAAGAATTCATCACGCGAATTTTTATAATAAGCAGAACTAAATTCATTGCTTTGTAGACCATCGTAAACAGTATAATTTTTAAATGTTTTGTTATGCAAATTAAAACGTGACAAACCTTTATTGGTACTTAACCATAAATAATCAAATTCTTGCCTTAAAATACCATGAATTGTATCATTTGCTAAACCATCTGCTTCACGATAGTGAGTAAATCGATTAGTTGTTAAATCCAATTGATTCAGCCCACCACCTAATGTTGCAATCCATAACGTATCTTGATAGGAAAGAATACTAGATACATTGTTGTTACTTAAAGTATTTGTTTTTTGAGGTTGGTGCTTGAAATGAAAAATTTGATGATATTTTTGATTAAAACTGAGTAAACCATTACCTTGCGTACCTACCCATAATCGTTTTTTGTAATCTTCATGAATGTTTAATACGGTATTTTTTGCTAATTTTTTAGTTAAATCTTGTTCGGGATAATGATTAATAAATTCTTTCGTTTCCCGATCAAAACGACAAAAACAATAACGTGTACCAATCCACAAATTGCCGCGACTGTCTTCAAAAATCGTGCGTACCATATTTTCATTTAAACTTTTTTCATCCGTGTCTTGTGGAATATAACGTATAAAATCATCAGTTTCAGGACGGTACTGATGTAAAATGGCGTGATCCGTACCAACCCACAATATATTTTCTTTGTCCTCGTAAAGGCTGCGGATGTGATTGTGAGCTAAACTGTGTGGATTATCGGGATCGTGTAAATAATGCTTGGCAGTTTCTGTTTGTAAATCATAAAGATTTAAGCCATTTGCCGTACCAACCCACAGTTGTTGCTGTCGATCTTCCACGATACTGGTGACATTATTATCAGTCAAACTATGTGGGTCTTTTGGTTTGTAGTAATAATGTTTAAATTTTTCATACGCAAAATCATAACGATTAATCCCTCCGCCGTCTGTGCCGACCCAAATACTACCTGCTTTATCAGCGTATAACGCCAATACCGCATTATTACTTAAACTATTGCTCAAATGTGCTTGATGGTGATAATTTTGAAGTTGCTGATTTTTTAAATCTAACGTATAAATCCCACTTCCGTCCGTACCAATCCATAGACGTTGTAATTTATCCTCTTCGAGTGTCCAAATACTGGGTTTATCAAATTTTTTTGTAGCTGGATGTTGTAAAAATTGCTCTTGTAATTCATCAAAATAATACAAACCTGCTGCTGTACCTGCCCAAATTGTGCCCAAACTGTCTTCAAATAAACTGGTGACAAAGTTATGCTTATTGTCTTTATTTTGCTGATCGTAAAGATAATACTCAAAACTAACTTGCTCTGGATTAAAACGATTAATGCCGCCACCATCTGTCGCAATCCATAATCGTCCTTTTTTGTCCTCCAACAACGCCCAAGTATAATCACTGCTTAACCCATTCGGTTGCGTTTTCAGGTCTCGATAGTGGAAAAATTGTTGTGTGCTCGGATTAAAACGATTTAAACCACCACCTGCGGTACTAAACCATAACCCGCCTTTTTTATCTTGTAAAATACTCCATACCGAATTATTACTTAGCGAATTGCTTTGATTGGAAATGTGTTGATAACGGATGAATTTTTGATTTTGCCGATCAAATAAATTAACTCCGCCGCCCGTACCAATCCATAGTTGATCTTGCCTATCCTCATATATGGTATACACTTCATTATGACTAAGAGAATTTTTATCTTGAGGACTATGGCGATAAGTCTTAAACTGATAACCATCGTAACGGCATAAACCATCTAATGTACCAAACCACATAAAACCTTGTTTATCTTGGTAAATAGTGTATATGCTATTTTGCGGTAGACCTTGCTCAGTTGTTAAATGCGTGAAAGAAATCTCACTTGCATGAAGACTGAATGTGACCCAACATAGTAGTAAATAGTAGATCGTTTTCATTTTGATGGTACTTAATTTGCTTAATTCATCGCTGAACTATTAAATCTTATTTTCAAACAAGGAGCTTAACAATGTTATTCACAATATTATTTCTCACCCTTTGTCTTCCATTTTCCGTAGCAGCGGCTAACGAAGCCGGTATGCCAAACGCTTATGCTGATTCGGAACAATCTTATTCTGATCAACTCCGTCCGCGTAAACGTGGTCAAAGTCTACAAATGCAATTGCCATCTGCTTGGTCAATCGATGTAAATCAAGGTGGTAATTTATGTTATGTCGATCCTGAACAAGTTTTATTATGGCGCGATGATGTAACATTCGCTAGCCACCTCTCAATCAAGGTTAAAGGTTCTGATAAACCACTTAATTTGCGTTGGGCGAAAAACCAAGATACTTTAAAATGGCCAAATAAAAGAGTACAGTTATCCCCTGACCAAATTTACTATACTAAGCTCAATCAGCGTGATACAACTTCACAAATTATCACAACTAAGCAATTGCCTGAAGCATTGTGGACTGCTGACATCGCTACGCAAGCAGCTTGGATGCGAGCAAACGGTTGTGCATTACAAGCTGATTATTTACAACAAACTACAACGCAATAGCCATTACAAGAAATATTGATTTTATTCTTGATACGGCGAGGGTACAGGAATAAATAATGCGATACCTTTATCTTTTTCTCTTTGGACTGACTTGTAACGGGTTTGCTAGTAGCTTGGAAGAAGCACATCAAGCTTATCAGTACGGCTTTTATGAACAAGCTATTGAATCTTTTAAACAATCTTTACAAGATAAACATATTTCTACACCTCAATTATTTGATATACATCTCCATCTTAACAAAGTTTATCAACATTTAGGTGACATAATGCAGGCTGAACAACAATTAGTCCATGCTGACCGATATTTGGATAATGTCGCGTTACGCAAAGCTAAGTTAGCCAATGAATTAAGTCGCTTATATCTGCTTCAAACAAATACGCAAAGGGCACGCGAGCAGGCGCAATACGCTGTCATACTCGCAAAAGATCATACAGAAACTTATGCAGAGGCATTGTTACAATCAGCTCAATTCAAAGTGCTGGATATGGATTATGAAGCCGCATTGGCTAATTATCAATTTGGTTTAGATTTGCTGAAAGATATAACACACGAATCACCACTTTATGGCAAAATTTTATTACATAAAGCGCAAGTACAGTTTTATTTAGAAACAGAAAACGCCTACCAACATACAGATGACGCGCAGGCTTATGCAAAAAGTCTTAGTTCTTTACAACAAGCATTAGACGCGCTACTATTATGGCACCATGATTTTGATAAAATACTGAATCTATTAAAATTATCCCAGCTTGCCCAAAATATTAACCAGCAGTTCGATCAACAAAACGCCGCCCTAATTAAACTGAGTCTCGATATTTTACTCAAGGCACAAGAAGTTGCTAATTTTATAAATAATCCGCGTGGAAAATCCTATGTCTATGGTAATTTAGGCAAATTATACGAGACGCAAGCGCAATATGAAACCGCGTTGAATCTTACTCGTCAAGCTTTATTTTTTGCTCAACAAAACTGGTTGGATGAACTCGCTTATACTTGGTATTGGCAAATTGGTCGTATTTTTAATGCGCAAAATGAAACGACTCAAGCAATTGACGCTTATCGACAAGCAATTAATGCTTTTCAGCATGTGCGTAATCAAATGGTTGGTGAGAATTATTGCCGTGTTTCTCTTAATTTTCACGATCAAGTTGGAAAAGTTTATTACGAGTTCGCAGATTTACTACTCAAACAAGCGCAGCTAACTGATGATAAAGCAAAACGTACTGCATTATTACATCAAGCGCGGGATACGATTGAATTGTATAAAACCGCAGAATTGCAAAATTATTATCAAGATACTTGCTTAGACGCGGGAGGAAAATGTATTCCGATTGAAGAAATTATTACACCCAATGTTGCAGTTATTTATCCGATTCCATTAGCGCAACGTTTGGAATTATTAGTCACTTTTTCCGATGCAATTGTGCAAAAAACCATTCCAATTAAGGACATACATTTACAAGAGGAAGTAAGTGCATTATTAGCCCCTCTGCGTCGTCACCCCTATGAAGATACGCAGTTAGCAATGCGTGGCACGCGCGGTCACAAACCAAATCAACAGCAAGTGTGCTCACCAACTAAAATGCGTGATACATTGCCAATACCAATTAATACAAGCTATCTCCCGCCCGCTCAATCTTTATATCAATGGCTAATCAAGCCGTTGGAACAGGAGTTTAGTGCGCGAGGTATCGACACGTTGGTGCTGATTCCAGAAGGTATTTTGCGTACCATACCTTATGCTGCATTACACGATGGATCACGATTTTTAATCGAAAATTATGCAATTGCGATTTCGCCTAGCTTATGTTTAAGCAAGAATTTTGAACATGCGGAATATGATTCCATTTTACTCGGTGGTTTGTCCAAAGCAGTACAAGGATTTGAATCGATTCCTTGTGTTACTTATGAGTTACAAGAAATTCAAAAGATTTTCCACGCAGCCCCGCCGTTGTTAGATGAAAATTTTATTGTGCCCAAATTGCAAAAAGAAATTAAACAGGTTGATTATTCGATTTTACACATTGCGTCACATGGTCAATTTAGGGAGAATTTATCAGATACTTTTATTTTGACTTATGACGATAAGTTAAGTATGAATAAATTAGAAAGATTAATCCAATTTATGCGCTTGCAAGGTGAAGAGGTTAATTTATTAACTTTAAGTGCCTGCGAAACCGCAGTAGGAAATGATCGTGCAGCATTAGGTCTAGCAGGTATCGCAATTAAATCTGGAGTTAAAAGCGCGTTTGCAAGTTTGTGGCAAGTGGATGATGTCGCAACGCCTGCGGTTGTTATCGAATTTTATAACCAATTAAAAAATAAAGATATTTCTATGGCAAAAGCATTGCAAAATGCACAAAGACAAATTTTAGACCGTGCAGAGTATCAAATCTATCGACATCCTTATTACTGGTCTGCATTTTTATTGATTGGCAATTGGCAGTAAAGTATTGGACTTTTTTATATTTAAAATCAAATAGTTGACTAGAAAGTATATTGACATACTGCGTCAAATTTAGTCGGGCGCGGGTGTATCCAGATATGTAGATAGGTGGCGCAGAAAGGTTTATTGTTGTATTAGCTCGCCTTGCTGCAAAATGAGTGTGCGACAGTGTAATGACTTGATTAAGCTTAATGCGTGCGATGCAATTAGCACTGTCACACCAACTTGATTAAACTGCATAAATAGTTGCATTACTTCTTTTGCTAGTGTGGGGTCGAGGTTGCCTGTTGGTTCGTCTGCGAGCAAAATAGGTGGTTTATTCACGACTGCCCGTGCAATACCAACCCGTTGTTGTTGACCACCTGATAAGGTAATAGGATAATTTTTTTCTTTATTTAATAAACCAACTTTATCTAAAGCGGCACGAACGCGCCGCCCAATTTCTTGTGGACGATAACCTGCAATGACTAGTGGTAGGGCGACGTTGTCAAAAACGGTGCGATCAAATAGTAAATGATGGTCTTGAAATGTCACACCAATATTACGACGTAAGTAAGGAATTTTCGCAGCACTTAAACGCCCTAATTGTTGTCCATTAACGATAATTTGTCCTTGTGTACTACGCTCAATCAAAGCAATCAAACGTAGCAAGGTACTTTTACCCGCACCAGAATGTCCCGTTAAAAATACCATTTCGCCTTGCTCGATACTGAAATTGAGTCGGTGCAGTGCTTCATAGCCATTAGGATAACGTTTTGTTACTTCGCTAAAAGTGATCATATTTTCACCCTAAAACACACTGTTGCAAAATAAGTTTTGCAGCCTGTACTTCATGCCGTACTATTTTTCCATATTCGCATAATCTTTAAAACTCAAACCAAATAGAAAGCTATATAGTACAGGCAGAACAATAAAGCCCACAATCGGTAAAAATAATAAGCCAAAACTTAATGTTGCCAATAACGTGTCTAATAATGAGCAATTTATTAACCACATGGGCAATAAAGCAAATAGACTGATCAAGATGACTGGTGACATAGTATGGAAATGATATTGCGCACTGCTTAATAACAATTCATAGCGGTTTGCGTGAGGTAGTTTGCGTGTAAGCCACAACATTGATTGTTGAATGGTAAACGCGGCTAAAATCAGAATACCTACGATAAACGTAAAATCTATTGCGCCGTGTACAATCCATAGACCTGCTAATACACCAATACTCATGAACGGTACAGCGAATAATACTACAACCATTATGCGCAACGAATTAAATTGAAATGCGAGCAACGCTAAAACGATAAAGCTACTCATGATTAAATAAGGCTTGATTGACTGATAAGATTGTACCGCTAATTCGTATTGACCGCCAAAATGGTATTGATAATATCCATGCCAATCTTGTTGCAATAACCAATCTTGCATATTGTGTACAACGCTGAAGGCTTGTGTGTAATGTTGCACATCTGCGCTCACCGTTACGGTGTACCAACCATCACGTCGGACTCGTTTTGGATATTCCCATACTAATTCAACATCAGCAATTTGTTTCAAACGTACATACTCTTGCACAGTTTGCGAGTGGACTAACAAATCTTCTAGCCGTTTAATATTTTTTAATTGTTCAGATTTTTCGTGTAAAATTACTGAAAAGCGTTGCTGTATAGTCTGATATTGCGCTAAATCAATTCCCGCGAAACTACTTTGTAATGCAGTGACTAAAGCTTGATGTGTTACGCCAAATTGTTGCATACGTTGCGCGTCTGGTTTGACCAGTAATTTTTTAACTTTATTACCCCAATCGCTGACCACATTTTTTGTACCAGCCATTTTAGTCAACTTTTCTGCGGTTGCTTGACTAATGGTTAGCAATAATTTTTCATCATTACTAGTTAAACGAATTTCAACGGGATGCAATACCGGCACACCATGCGGAATTTGCTCGATTCTGACAGCAACATCAGGATATTGCGAATAGACAAGATTTTTTAATTTATTAGCAAATTGTTTGATTAAATTCTCATCCCTCACATGAACTACCAGTAAAGCATGATTTGGACGCGAGGGCTTTGGAATGTGCTGTAAAACAAAGCGCGGACCATTACCACCAATGTAACTCACCCAATGCGTAACAAATTCTGCATTTTCTATAGTTTGATGATTTTGCAAAAATTCTTCTACTTGTTGCACAATTTTTTGAGTTTTTTCTAGGGGAGCAGTTGGGGGTAGTTCCAGTTCAACTTTGAAGTAAGGACATTGTGAATCAGGCAAAAAGCCAGTGGCTAAAAATTGTCCACTGTACAAAATTGCTGATACGCCTAGCACTGCTAACAGTAGTGTCAAACGACGATGACATAAAAAAGCGTATAGGATACGTTGATATTGCTCGTGATAATAATTATCAAATTTTACTTGATACGGGATAATATTGACAAATTGCATACTTAGTAATGGTATTAAGGTAAATGCCAAAAGGTAACTACCGAATAAACCAAGTAATATTACAATAAATAGTGGTGAAATATATTCTAAATTTTCAGATGAAGAAAACAATATTGGTAGGAATAAAGCGAAAACAATTAAAATACCAATTAGGGTTGAATCTTGTAAATTTTTCAGGACAGGCGCGAATTCATCAGTTTGCTGAATGGCAATTTTTACTGCATCTGCAACGACAATACCGTGATAGATAATCGGCATTAAACTGATAAATAAAGCAATAACGGTTATTTTGTCCAGTTGTAAATGCAATAACCACAAACCAATCATAATAAAAGCAAAGGTGAGTGGAATGAGTAGCGATACAATCAGACCAATACGCAATCCCAAAAATAATAAAAATAACATTGTGACTACAATTAGCGAAATAGCCAAAGGTTGTAAATATTTATTAAGAATTTGTTCTACTTGTTTAGGTTGGCAAGTAATCATTTGAAAATCTAAACCAATTGGATAATTTGCTTTTAATTCCTGTAATAAATCGCGGACTTGGTGACTAATTTTGGTTAAGTTGCCATCTTGACGCATTGAAACCGCTAAAATCGTCGCATCTTTACCCGTCGCATGAACTTTTAAGTGATTAAATGAAAAGGTTTGCGAAATGTTAGCAATTTGATGTAAAAAAATGCTTTTTTCTGTAGTTGGGATAACGACTTGTTTTAGTGCTTCAATAGCTGTTTCGGGCTGTTTTATTTCCAGCCTAACTTTTTCCTGTGCAATATCTAATTTTAATTCATTAAATTCAACTTGTTGCTGCTGTAAAGCCTGTTTTAAATCCTCTGGCGTGAGCTGCCATTGAGTTAAGCGTTTTGGATCGTATTCGACTGAAACAGCAGGTTTTTGCGCACCGTAAATTTTTACTTCGCTGACTTCTGAAAGTAGTTGTAAACGTTGTTGTACTTCGTGGGTAATTTTTTGTACTTCCGCAGTTGAAAAACCTTCGGCAGTAATGCCTAGCACGATACCAAATAAATCCCCTTGATCGTGGATAAATGGTCCTACAGCGTTCTCTGGTAACAGTTGCTCCACCATTTCAAGGCGTAACGCTTGCCATAATAAATTTGGGGTTGCTTGTGGTTTTAAGTGTACTGAAATCAGTGAGATATTGTTACTAGATTCGCTAGTGACGTGCTCAACAACTGGTATTTTTTGCAGCAGATGTTCTAATGGTCTACTAACAAAATTTTCGACTTGCTGCGGATTAGCATGAGGTAATTGGGTGACAATTTGGATAGTGCGTAACGAAAAATGTGGGGCAACATCACGCGCTAATTGCAAATAAGCATAAATACCCCACGCCAATAAGCCCAAAATTAAAATAATACTGAGCCTACTGTGCTTAACAGCGAATTGACTAAGATTCACGACGTGCCATCTCCTGCACCGGCAACAAAAACAGTGTGTGATGATGTTTCAGAATGGTAATGTTGTCCTTTTTCTGGAAAACGCACCGTTAGACCTTCTTTTAATTGACTAAAACCTGCTGTAACAACCCGTTCTCCACTTTGCAGTCCTGTTAATATTTCCAAACCTTCTGCGGTTAAACGTCCTGTTTCTACATCACGCCGCCTCACAATACCTAGACCATCATCCGTTACTTTTTCCACCACGTACACAAAACGTCCTACCTCATCCTCGCCTACGGCAACAGTCGGCACCAAAATAACTAAGCGTTCAGATGGCATATTGAGCTGAAATTTAACTTCTGCTGCCAAATTAGGGCGTAATCGCTTATCTGATTCCTGCAATTGTACCATTACTGGATAACGTTGTGTTTGAGCAATCGGTTGGCTGGCAATCGAAACCAACTCTCCGATGAATTGACGTTCTGGAAGTGCTTCAAAAAAAACGTCTACTTGATGCCCTACTTGCACACTGGATAAAAGATTTTCTGGTATTGCTACTCGCACTTGAATTTGTTCTCCACATACGATACTAAATGCAGGTTCATTAGCGGTAAGTTTTTGATTAACTTCGATTAATACGTTTTTTACTTGGCAGGCTTGAGGGGATAATAAACGAGTATGTGCATAATTAGTCCTTGCGGTTTCAAGTTCTTTACTCGCTAGACGGACTTCATTACGCGCTTGTTCTGCGAAATTGCGGGCAATATCCAAATCACCTTGCAAATTCATATCTTGATCGTAAAGTTGACGTATTTGATCATAATGCTTACGAGCATCTTGCGCCAATTTTTGCGCATGAGCCAATGCATTCTCCATTTGTTGTAATGAATTTTGGTATTCAGCCGCTTCCAATTGCGCAAGCATTTGTTTCGTTCGCACCAAATCGCCCGGTTTGACCAAAATTTTATCCACAGTACCCGCAACTTGAAAACTCAGTTTTAGTTCGATACCTGTCTGTGACAATCCGGCAAAACTTCGCGCTTGTCCAATACCACCCTTGCTAAAAACTTGCTGGTAACGTACTGGACGGATTGTATTTTCCTCCGAAAAGGTCGTTGGTTCAGGTGATTTACAGCTACAAAGTAAAAGTGTGCAGCCGGCAAGCCCCGTTAGGAAATAGGCAATACGGTGTCCCATTTCTCCCCTCCAAAATTTTGTGCTTTATATTTATTTTAGCTTATCGAGCACATTCCATAACGCCAATTGTCTGATTGTTATAGACGTTTAGAATTCAAGTCTGAGCTTTCTAGCTAAAATATCCTTTTCTTATGTAAGGCAAATTATGTATAATTTTTCGATAAAATTCAAATATTGCTGCCTGAAAACCTAACCTTACAACAACTTTACAAAAGACACCAGTTAAAATTGATAAAATTATTTTATTGTTATCATAAATATTCTTGGATAATCACAGTTTGAATCATGTTTTTAACTAATTTGCATTGCCATTGACATATATAGTGGAGGGATGTGAATAGTTCGGAATATCAGTCGTATGATTTGTGGTTGGAAACAATCTCATTTTCCAATACCACCATGCCTATTGCCATGTCCATATCGTGAGAGATGCTAACGTGAATATGTTGTACATCAAGTTTAGTTAAGATTTGTTCTGCTCGACCTGATGTTTTGATATAGGGTGCGCCGCTGTCCCGATTAAAAACCTGAATTTCATGAAAACCTATTTTATACATACCCGTCCCAATGGCTTTCATAAAGGCTTCTTTGGCGGCAAAACGACCTGCGTAACGCGCAACAGGCGAACGATAACGCTGACACAACGCGATTTCAGCATCGGTTAAAATACGTTGTAAAAATTTATGACCTAATTTGTCTAAGCTATTTTGAATCCGCGTTTGACTGCTGATGTCTATACCGATACCTACGATCATATTGAAATATAAAACGTTTTGAATTAGAGTAAGTTAGAATGAATTAAGTGTGATTTCATCAAAACTATACACTTGAGGGTGTGGATAGCTTGACATCCGACGGTATTGCCGATTTAAACAATAGGTTTGCATACCAACATCTTGCGCCGCGTCTAATTCCTCAACAATATCCGATAAAAATAAAATGTTTGAAGGTGAATCATCAATACTTTTGGCAATTTTGCGATAAGATTGTTTTTCTTGTTTATGCCCAATCGTCGTATCAAAATAACCAGAAAAAAACTTAGTAAAATCACCATATTCCGTATGGGCAAAAAAGAGTTGTTGTGCCTTAATTGATCCTGAAGAGTAAACGTATAATTTTTTACTGTTGGCATACCATTTTTGTAAATTCGTCACCACGTCAGGATAAACATGCGCTTTGTATGCCCCCTCTTGATAACCCACTTCCCAAATTAAGCCTTGTAATGTTTTTAAAGGTGTTGCTTTTTTATCCTCACGAATCCAAGTTAATAATACCTGTATCGTTTCATCTTGACCTAAATTTGGTTGTTGAATCATGTCCCGCGTAGCTTGTAGCTGTTTTTGTACTTCAGCATCATCACTATGTGTTTGAATAAATTGCGGTAAATGTGATTCTGCATAGGGAAACAAAACCTCACGCACAAAATCAAGCGAAGAGGTCGTGCCTTCAATATCTGTTAAAATGGTGGAAATCACACTGTTCTCCCATAAAATGAGGATGTTGTAGAGCTGGTTTAAAATTTATCATACCTTATATCATCAAGACACAGAACATCAATATTACATCAATAGAGACCAGTGGAAAGAGGTTGTAAAAATATTGACTTTTTTTAGATTTATGATCATGCAAAATACATAATTTACAATAATTAAAATCTTTTTTTAAGTTTCTTACAGTCTCAGGCATTGGAACAATTTAATGGTGGAAATGACATCACTGTTGCATCAGCGGAAATTGTTTAGCAATCTCGTCCTCAGTAAAAGTTGCTACCCAGCCATCATTTTTAGTAAACATACGAATACACTTGAAAAATGGTTTAGCACCGGTATCAAACCAATGTTTAACTCCCGCAGGCACATTGACTAAATCACCTTTTTCACATAACAAACCGTAAACTTTATCTTCTAAATGAATATAAAACAAGCCACTACCGTCAATGAAAAACCGTACTTCATCATCATCGTGAATATGCTCGGCTAAGAATTTTTCACGCAACATTTGTCTATCTGGATGTTCTGGATATAAGTTTACAACATCTACGGATCGAAAACGTGTTGCTAGGGCATCAATTGAATCTTGATAAGCGGCGATGATTTCTGCTTGCGAGCTTGATTCTGTAACAGGTTGGCGGGCTTCCCAGCGTTCGAGCTTCATACCAAGCTGCATAAGTTGACTAGCAATTTGGTCAAAATCTGAAATACTCGCTTGACACTGTTTAGGATTATTTGCATCGTAGATAGTTAAAATTGTCATTATTTTTTTCCTGTTATTTGTAAATTCAGCACTTCACATTCAAATAGGAATTCACACGCTTCGACGTGTCGTCTGGTATCTGCAAGCGTTTTACCCCATGTATATAAGCCATGACCTGCAATCAAATAGCTACACGTTGCTGGATTTTCATCTAAATAAGCGTGAACTTGTTGCGATAATGCAAGCATATCTTGAGTATTGGGGAAAATAGGTATAGATAATTGCGTATCATGCGTAATCGTACCAGCAAATGCTTTTAGAATTTCGTAATTTTCTAAATATAAATAATTTTGTAGCAGATAAAATTTAGATAATACAGTGGCATTGACTGAATGCGTATGCAGCACTGCGCCAATTGTCGTGTCTCGCGCATATAGCATCGTGTGTAGTAACGTTTCAGCAGAAGGCTTATTATCGGTATCGATTGCCTTACCGTCCATGTTGACTACCATGACATCATTTAGAGTTAATTCACCTTTTGAGCGTCCCGAAACGGTAATTGCGATGTGTTGTGCGTCTAAGCGGCAAGAATAATTACTGCTGGTGGCAGGTGACCAACCGTGTGCAAATAAAAATTTTCCGACTTCACAAATTTCTTTGGCTTGACTGGTGAATAAAGTTTGATCGTACATGAATTATTAATATTGTTGTCAGTTTGCAAGCATTATAATTTTTTCAAGCTGTATTGACCATAGTTGTTCTTACTTTCTTACGGAGGTAAATTTTATTGACATCGCAAATAGTTAAGAGGCGTTTTCAGATTCAGCCATGCTAGCTTGTGCTAAAGTATGCGAAGCAATTGGTAGAGTTAATAATAAAAATATCACGATAAATCCTAATCGCACAAGCCAATCCCAACCCCAATTATTAGCAATGGCAATGCACATTAAACCAATTGCAAAACTATTAATTGCTAAAGTAGCCGCTTTAGTCGCCGCGTGTTGACGACTCAGTGCATCGGGTAGACGTAAAATCCCAATCGCTGCAATCATTAAAAAAATAAATGCGAATATAATTAAAATTAAACCTATGATTATCATAAACTTTCTTTTCCTTTGATTTCAGAGGGTTGAATCTTAATCAAACGTGACCAAGATAAGGTTGCAACAAAACCTGTAAGACTAAGTCCAATTGCAACATCTAGGTAAACAGTCGCCGATTGGATACCAACAGCCGCACTTAATCCGGCTGCCATTAAACAGGCAAATAGCGCAACTGCAAATAATATATCTAAGCCTATCACGCGGTCTGTATATGTCGGACCAACGAGGAGACGGTAGAAGCCCGCTACAATCGGAATGCTAAGTAATAAAGTAGTTAAAATTAATATTGCTATCATCAATTATGTCCACTAAGTGCATGTAAAGGTGTGATAAAGTCATGTTGAATATTGTGTAATATGGTTTCACGTTTAGAAAAATCGAGCAAATGTAATAGTAATTCGCCGCGCTCTAAATCAATTTCAATCACAGTTGTGCCCGGCGTTAAGGTTATAAATGCACTAAGCAGGCTGATAAGATAAGGATTAAGTTGACCGTAACTTACGCGAATTAAACCACCTGCCTTGCAAGGGTGACTTAGAATAATATGCGCTGTGCCTAATCCAGACCACACCGCATCTTTGATAAAACTCATTATAAGTTTAAAAATTATCATTATTTTTTTCATCGTTTGTACTCCTGTACGTCTCTGGAAAATTGGGAAAATTTGATTCATTCAGCAACGCATTTCTTTCGATATTTATCATTAATAATACCAAACTTTTGATGATATTGCTGAATAATAACTCACGTTACGCACTCAACAGTATTTTGCAGTTCTCTTAATGTCTCAAATGCTTGCTGAATAGCTCTAATATGGAGCTTATATTTGAGAGCAAAATGGTTAAGTTTGGTTTTGATTTTAAGTTGCTCGAGTTTGATGTAAGCGTACAGAGAGGCAAAAAAGTGATTGGTTTGCGTGGTAAGCGTTTTAGTTGGTGACTTTCCTAAGGAAACATTTTGTTTCAATGACTTATGATAGCATTCCACATTCCACCGTTTTTTGTAGATTGTGGTGCTACGATCATACGAGAGGTCGGTGTCACTGCTGACAAGATAAGTAATACCCGTTGAGTCGTCTCCGTTTGTGAAGAGCTGTTTGGTTAAAGAGAGTGGAAAATCTACGCCTTCGAGCCAGATTTTCCGTGTCATTCCAGATTCTATAGGCAGTGTGTCGATTTTGCTGTAAGGAAATTTAGATAGTTTACGGCATAACATAGGATTTATTGAGTTGCAGCAAAAAATCTTTAAAGTATCAAAAGTTAGTAGTATGTACATTCAAATAGGCAATAAATGGTTCTGGATAAAGTCCCATCACTAAAATAGCCAACGAAAGCAATAATATTGCTACATAAGCTGTTTTTGCTAATGGTAGCAAGCTTACTGTCGCATCGGGATGCTGTTTCCAAAATCCTTCTAACCAAATTTTAGTCATAGAATATAACGTTAATAAACCGGTCAATAATGCTACGCCTCCCCAAATAAATTGCTCTTGCTGAAAACTTTCGCTGACAAGCAAATATTTCCCCCAAAATCCACTTGTGCCGGGTACGCCAACTAGTGAAAACGCATTAAGTAAAAATAATATTGATAACCACGTATAAGCGGGATAAAGACCGCCAATACGACGTAAATCATAATGTCCTGCTCCAGCGTACATTAAACCTGCAATTAATAATAAATTAGCTTTAACTAATATGTTGTGAAATAAGAAAAAACCTGTTGCTGTCGCCGCGCCTAATGCTATACCGAGTAATAAATAACCAATTTGACTAACAATGTGGAAGGCTAAAATACGGCGCACGTCCCAATGATAAGCCGCGCCCAATACTCCACTTAACATGGTAATCACTGCCAATCCGCCTAGTGCATTTAGCATAAAATCGGTATCAAATACTTGTCCACTCAATCGTAATAATACATAAACTGTAATTTTGGTTAGCAAACCGCCTACTAGTGCTAATAAGGGTGCAGGTAGGGTGTGATAGGCGGCAGGCAACCATGCGAACAAGGGAAATGCACCTGCTTTAAGTAATAATGCAATCATTAATAATCCAACATATAAAGATATTGTATCATTAATATTTGTTGTGTGAGTGACTTGTTGTAATGCAGTAAAGTTAAGATGCCCAGTCGCGCCATAAATTAATCCAACTGCACTTAGCATTAATAGCGTGCCTAACATATTCAAGACGAAATATTTAAATGCAGCGTCGAGATGTTGGACTTTACCGCCTAAGACGAATAAGCCTAGTAGTGCCATAAGCAATAATTCAAACCACACGTATAAATTAAATAAATCTGCTGCAAAGGCAATCGCAATACAAGCCGCTATTAAACCATGTTGTAATGGATACCAATTGATAGGCATATCGGCTGTATCATCGTGTAATTGATAAAGTAATACTGCAAGATAAACAATTGCAATACAAACAACTAGTGCAGCACTTAATCCATCGGCTTTCATTTCAATCGCATACGGTAAAGCCCACGCTCCAAATGCAATGGATTGTGTGCCCTCATTAATAACTTGATAAAGTAAGCCACTCGCCGCTAGTAATAGCAGAATACCACTACTAAGATTAATGAGTTGTAAACTGCGTCCACGCGCTACCATCGTAAGTAATAAACTAAGCCATGGAAGTAAAAAAATACTTAATAGCATTATTTATCCTCCAAAATGAGTGGTTTATCAGTTGTTAAATTATCTTTTGATAGCGGTTCGCTGGCGCAATGCTGTGCAACGTCGGCATGTTGATGATAACGGCTAATTTGTGCTGCAAGCAATAATGCAAAACATAGCAGTGCAAAACCAATCACAATAGCGGTTAATACGAGTGCTTGAGGTAAAGGATTAGTAAAATCGGCGGCGAGTGTGGTTGCATTATCAGGTATAACGGGCGGAATGAGACTGCCCGGACGACCACTAATAAAAACGATTAAATTGACCATGCTGCCCAATATGGCAATACCAACAACGATGCGAAATACATCGCGCGAAAGTAGCAGCCATACGCCCATGCTGACGGTTAGACTAATAGCGAAAATTAAAATTAGATTCATATTCTTTCTACAAGTTAAAAATTTAAATGCTGAGTTGTCATCATGTCCCAGCGAAAATGATTAGTAAGGACGATTTGTGTCTTGATAGCAAGTTATTGAAAGTAATTAAATTTTTACACATTAAATCTAAAGTGCATAACATCACCATCTTGGACGATGTAATCTTTTCCTTCTAATCGCCATTTACCTGCTTCTTTCGCACCCTGCTCACCATTGTGAGCGATAAAGTCATCATAACTCATCACTTCTGCACGAATAAAACCACGTTCAAAATCAGTGTGAATAACAGCCGCTGCTTGTGGTGCTGTCGCGCCGATTCTGACTGTCCAAGCACGCACTTCTTTTTCACCAGCAGTAAAGTAGGTTTGTAATCCAAGTAGACGGTAGCCCGCTTCAATTACCCGATTTAATCCGGGTTCTTCCATACCCATTTCCCGTAAAAATTCAATTTGTTCCTCTGTGTCTAAACCGACTAATTCAGCTTCAGTTGCGGCGCAAACGGGCACAATTGCTGCGTTTTCATTCATTGCTAGTTGTTTTACCCGCTCAAGATAAGGATTATTTTCAAAACCATCTTCATTCACATTAGCAATGTATAAAGTGGGTTTGATCGTGAGTAAATGCAACTCTGCCAGTTGTGATAATTCCTCTTCACACAATGCCATTGAGCGTACAGGTTGCGTTTCATTTAAATGTGCTGATACGCTTTCAAATAAGGTTTTTTTTGCAATTGCTTCCTTATTACCACTTTTAGTTTGTTTACTTATGCGTTGTACGGCACGTTCAACCGTGTCTAAATCGGATAAACAAAGCTCTGTATTAATAATTTCAATATCTGTCAATGGGTCAACTTTACCTGCAACGTGAATCACATCATCATTATCAAAACAGCGTACAACATGCGCAATAGCTTGGGTTTCGCGGATATTGGCTAAAAATTGATTGCCCAAACCTTCACCTTTAGACGCACCTGCAACTAAACCTGCAATATCAACAAATTCCATTGTAGTCGCAATTTTTTTCTGTGGTTTAACAATCGCGCTTAGGGCATCTAAGCGTTTATCTGGCATCGCAACCACGCCAACATTAGGGTCAATCGTACAAAAGGGATAATTTTCTGCTTGAATGTTTGCTTTGGTCAGTGCGTTGAATAAGGTGGATTTGCCTACATTAGGTAAACCAACAATGCCACATTTAAAACCCATAATTTTCTCTCAACGATTCAGTTAAGCTGATATTATCGTGTAATCACAGGTATTTTTCAAAAGCTTATTTTTGATAATGACTACTTATCGGATTGATCACTAAAAATGAAAGGAGATTTGTCATGTTAGAAGAATTAGGCACAGTTGTCGAGGCGACAGAGCAATACGTTTGGGTACAAACGCAACGTAAAACGAGTTGTGGTCATTGTGAATCAAAAAGTAGTTGTGGCACAGCGAGTTTAGCGCAGGTTTTGGGGCAGAAATATACTGAAATTCGTGTAGAAAATAGCCTTGCTGCAAAAAAAGGGGATATGGTTATTATTGGATTAGCAGAACGAGCTCTAGTTACTACGTCGCTAGCAGCTTATTTAATGCCACTTATCATGCTATTTTTTACCGCAGTAACTTACGAATCATTGGCATCAACGCTAGGTTTGCCAACAGCGGAATTTTTTACGGTTATTGCGGGATTTGTAGGTTTAGGATTGGGCTTAATATTGGTTAAATACGTTGTACGCTACTTGCTGCAATACGCACAATATCAGCCTGTGTTGTTGCGTATTCAAACCAATTTTACGAGATGAGTTTAGCAATTTTTATTTTGAACCTTATGGTTGTAGGACGCTGGTGCGTCCAGTTGGGTGACAACGCAGTGCACCGTCACAAGGACAAATCTCGTCACAAGGACAAATCTCATTCTATGCACTGCGTAGAATGCGCCACTGACGCACCTGCGTCACGCAAGCAAAAGGAAAATTTATGAATTTAAATTAAAAATTGCGAGTAAGATATTACTGCCAATCGTAAAGAATTTGTTATAATCCCAACTCTAGCCCCCGAATATTGAGGAAAAACCATGACTTCATGGCAAGAATTTTTTAATATGGGTGGTTATGGCTTTTATGTTTGGTCAAGTTATGGTATTGCTTTCATCGTTTTACTCATAAATGTCATAAACCCTATATTATGTGAGCGTAATTTATTAAAAACACTCGCGCGAAAACTACGGAGAGAACAACATCATGACACCCAAGCGTAAACAAAGATTAGCAGTCGTTTTTTTAATTTTATTGGGCGTAGGTGCTGCAACGAGCCTTGCGTTGACTGCGTTTCAAGAAAATATGTTGTATTTTTATGACCCAACTCAAATTTTAGCGGGTGAAGCTCCAAAAGGTAAAAAAATCCGTGTAGGTGGCATGGTCGCAGAAGGTAGTGTTAAACGCGCTACGGATAGCTTAAAAATTGAATTTGATGTAACTGATTATCAAAATATTATTACTGTGCAGTACGAAGGTATATTGCCAGATTTATTCCGCGAAGGACAAGGCATTGTTGCGATTGGAAAAATGCAAGACAATGGACAATTTGTCGCGTCTGAGATTTTGGCAAAACACGATGAAAATTACATGCCGCCAGAAGTTGCACGCTCACTGAAAGCGCCTAAATCTGCTACAGAATAACGTCCTTAAAATAGGCAAAGCAAATAAAGCAAATAAAGCAAATAAAGCAAATTTTGCATTCCTACGTTGCTAACCATTAATTGTTAAATTGAACATACTCATGATTCCAGAACTCGGACATTTTTTACTCATTCTCGCACTGTGCTTAGCCATTGTACAGACTATTTTCCCACTGATAGGTACATACCTTGCCGCACCAAATTGGATGGCTGTAGCACGACCTGCGGCAACAGGACAGTTTATTTTTCTAGTACTGGCTTATGCCTGTCTGACTTATGCGTTTATTTATAATGATTTCTCAGTTGCTTATGTCGCCTCTAACTCAAATACGACTTTACCACTGCATTATCGCATCGTGAGTGTTTGGGGTGGGCATGAAGGCTCGATGCTTCTGTGGACATTAATTTTAGCGTTATGGACAATGGCTGTGGTTATTTTTAGTCGCAGTTTGCCGCGTCCTATGGTAGCGCGAGTCATTGCAGTAATGGGTTTTATCAGTATTGGTTTTTTACTATTCATGGTTTTAACCTCCAATCCATTTGACCGTCTCGCCTCACCACCTGCCGACGGACGCGATTTAAATCCATTATTACAAGACCCCGGATTAATTATCCATCCACCAATGTTATACATGGGTTATGTCGGTTTTTCAGTCGCGTTTGCTTTTGCGATTGCGGCTTTATTAGGCGGTTCACTAGATAGCGCGTGGGCACGTTGGTCTCGACCTTGGACGCTTATTGCTTGGGCATTTTTGACATTAGGCATCGCACTAGGTAGCTGGTGGGCTTATTACGAATTAGGTTGGGGAGGCTGGTGGTTCTGGGACCCAGTGGAAAATGCTTCATTCATGCCTTGGCTCGTGGGTACAGCATTAATTCACTCGCTCGCCGTCACCGAAAAACGTGCTGCATTTAAAAACTGGACAGTATTATTAGCTATTCTAGCATTCTCATTAAGTCTACTTGGCACATTCCTAGTGCGTTCTGGTGTACTAACTTCGGTTCACGCCTTTGCCAGCGACCCCAAACGCGGGATATTTATCCTAGCATTTTTAGGCATTATCGTAGGTATTTCATTCCTATTGTACGCATGGCGTGCACCGAAAGTAGGTAAAGGTGGTTATTTTGCTCTGGTATCTAAAGAATCTTTTTTATTAATTAACAATATCTTACTCGTCGTTTGCTGTGCCAGTATATTAATCGGCACGTTGTATCCCTTGTTCATTGATGCGTTGAAATTAGGTGAAATCTCAGTAGGACCACCGTATTTTGATAAAATGTTTTTATTATTTATGTTTCCATTGATGCTCCTACTTGGTATCGGTCCGCTAGCGCGCTGGAAACAAGATAAAATCAGTCATTTGGCTAGTTTGTTGGTAGTCAGCTTGGTGCTGAGTGTAACACTTGGCGTTGCTATTCCCTATTTGATAATGGGTACGAAAGGTTTAATTGTAATGCCGGGAGTCGCCTTAGCAATGTGGGTAATTTTTACTGGCACACAAACTTTTTTGGATAAATTAAAACATAAAAAAAATCCTATTCAAGCCGCGTTTCAATTACCAGCAAGTTTTTACGGTATGGGAATGGCGCATTTCGGTGTGGCAGTTTTCATTATTGGTGTGACCTTAACAAAAGCGTATAGCGTAGAGCGCGATGTGCGTATGGTGTTGAACGAACCGATTACAATCGCTAATCATGTTTTTACTCTGAAACAGATTAAGCCCTTTGACGGACCGAATTATCATGCAGATAAGGGGTTGATTATAGTCGAAAATGATGGAAAATTGATTGCAGAATTAAAACCAGAAAAACGATTATATTTAGTACAAGGTATGCCTATGACAGAGGCTGCAATTAATGCAACAATTTTTCGTGATTTATATGTTGCGTTGGGCGAGCCCGTCGGTGAAGATGCTTGGGCTGTACGGGTGTATTTTAAACCGTTCGTGCGTTGGATTTGGATTGGTACGCTTTTTATGGCGTTAGGTGGTTTGTTGTCAACGATGGATAAGCGTTATCGTAAATTGTAACACAAAGTGACAGCCTAAATACGTTCAAAAAAAGGAGTGCGAAAATTGATTTTTAACGCACTCCACATTCGTCAAAAAGTATAGCTCATTTCTAGCATGAAACTTACAGACTAAAATACATATCAAATTCAACTGGATGCGTTGTCATGCGTAAACGAGTGATTTCATCAGATTTCAGATGAATGTACGCATCAATCACATCATCAGTGAATACACCGCCTGCTTTCAAAAATTCACGGTCAGCGTCTAAAGCTTCCATCGCCTCTTCCAGCGAAAAACAAACTGTTTTCAATGTTTTTTCTTCTTCTGGCGGCAAATCATACAAATCTTTGTCCATTGCATCACCCGGCTCAATCTTATTCAAGATACCATCTAAACCTGCCATCAACATTGCCGTAAATGCAAAATATGGATTGGCAGTTGAATCAGGAAAACGGACTTCAATCCGACGCGCTTTAGGATTCGGAATGTAAGGAATGCGGATAGAAGCAGAACGATTACGCGCTGAATAGGCTAATAAGGTAGGTGCTTCAAAACCTTTAACTAAACGTTTATAACTATTGGTACTGGCATTAGCAAATGCGTTAATTGCTTTAGCATGTTTCAAGATACCACCAATGTAATATAAACCTTCTTGCGATAAACCACCATACAAATCACCCGTAAAGATATTTTGACCTGCTTTAGAAATAGATTGGTGAACGTGCATACCATTACCATTATCGCCCACTAACGGTTTAGGCATGAAAGTCGCCGTTTTACCAAAGCCATGCGCCACATTCATCACCACATACTTTAAGATTTGTACTTCGTCAGATTTTTTCACTAAACTGTTGAATGCAACACCAATTTCACATTGTCCTGCGGTCGCTACTTCGTGGTGGTGTACTTCAGCTTTTAAGCCCATTTGCTCTAATACCAAACACATCTGTGAGCGAATATCTTGTAAAGAATCTACTGGAGGAACTGGGAAATAGCCACCTTTTTGAGTTGGACGATGCCCAATATTACCTTCGCCGTATACACGCTCTGAGTTCCAGCTTGCTTCTTTGGAATCAATTTCATAGAACGCACCACTAATATCAGCACCCCAACGTACATCATCAAAAATAAAGAATTCGTTTTCAGGACCAAAAAATGCGGTATCGCCCACACCAGTAGATTGTAAATAAGCCTCTGCGCGACGCGCTAAAGAACGCGGATCACGTTCATAACCTTGCATAGTTGAAGGTTCGATAATGTCGCAACGTAAATTTAAGGTTGGTTCATCAAAGAATGGATCAATCACTGCCGTATCTGCATCTGGCATTAAGATCATGTCAGACTCATTAATACCTTTCCAACCCGCAATTGAAGAGCCATCAAACATTTTACCGTCTGTAAAAACATCCTCGTCAACAGTATGCGACGGAACAGAAACATGTTGTTCTTTACCTTTTGTGTCTGTAAAACGAAAATCAACGAATTTAATGTTGTTTTCTTTGATCATATTCAAAACACTTTCAGCAGACATAGTGACTCCTCAAATATAAAATGTACTGGTTTTAGTCTAGTCGTGTCTATGCGACGCATGAATTGTACCATCAATATATTTAATAAAAAACAGTCGGTTAATATTTATATGATTCAATATATGCACTAAAAAAGACCTTAATATGCACTAAAATAGAGCGTTTGATTGTTAAACTCAGATTGGGCAGGGTTTTTTAGACGGAAGCTTTGCTTTGTTAGACTTCTATCCGAAAGATGCGCTGCTTTTTATTTTATTACATTATAATTAAATTTAGATTAATATCCATTTATTCTAAAGATGTGCCGAATTGCGATACCATACTGTATCATTTGTGTTGTGGGTTTCATAATGATCAAATATAGCCTTCAAAATCAGTTTTGGATCATCTATTATGGTAAATAGTTCTAAATCTTCTGCGGCAATGGTACGATTGGGTACAAGTGTTTCTTCCATCCATTGAATTAAGCCTTGCCAAAATGCGCTTTGTACTAAGATGACGGGTAAGTGTGGAATTTTTTTAGTCTGAACTAAGGTTAAAATTTCCATTAATTCATCTAATGTGCCGAATCCACCCGGTAAAAAGACGTAGGCTGAAGCATATTTTACAAACATAACTTTACGTGCGAAAAAATGGCGAAAATGTAACGTAACATCTTGATAAGGATTATGTTTTTCATTGGGTACGTTGATATTTAAACCGATGCTTAAAGAACTACCTTCGTAAGCCCCTTTATTCGCGGCTTGCATGATACCAGGTCCGCCGCCACTCACGACTGAAAAGCCCGCATTAGACAAGTCGTAAGCAATGCGTTCGGCGAGTAAGCAGTAAGGATGTTCGGGCGTAAAACGCGCTGAACCAAAAATACTAACCGACGGCGATATGTTAGCTAGATGTTCAAATCCTTCAACAAATTCCGCCATAATTTGAAAAACACGCCATGATTCATGTTGAAAAACATCTTTGTCGATTGGGTGTATCATGGCAGGGGGTAATTTTTTATTCATAAAATCGTTGCTATCACTCGCAAAATAAACGAAATATTAATTAAATAATTGGCTATAACCATTTGTTGCAGTTTGTACCGCTTGTGGTGTCGGGTGGGCGAAAACTCCGCTAATGACAGCTAAACTGTCAGCACCTGCCAATAATAATTGTGATCCATTGTCTGCTGTAATGCCACCAATAGCAACAATCGGACATGAAAATTGTTGATGTGCTTGACGTAGCAACGCGAGTGAGGCAGATACTGCATTTGGCTTAATAGTGGAAGAGAAAAAGCGACCAAAAGCAATATAATTTGCACCATTATCAATAGCTTGTTGCGCTAAACCAAGTTGGTTATAACAAGAAACACCTATGATTGCTTGATTACCTAGCTGCTCTCTAGCCTGTGATAAATTTGTATCATGCTGTCCTAGATGTACTCCATCAGCTTCGATTTGCAACGCTAATTCAACATCATCATTGATAATTAACGGGACTGCGTGCTGATGACATAATATCTTTAAAGCGGTTGCTTGTTCTAATCTCCGTTGTTGATTATCGGTTTTATCTCGATATTGTACGACTTTCGCGCCACCTAATAATGCTGCTTCAACAAATTGCGCAAACTGTTGTTCTGGAATCAATTGGCTATCTGTGATGACATAAAGTCCTTGAATATTCATAAGTACCTTTAAGTTAATTGTAAGAAGAAATATATTCGATTCAGATATTTACACGAAAATATTAAATTTAACCATTTAAAATACACTGCTATTAATCAAGCTATTTTACGTTGTTCTTTGATTGTGTGGATTGGATATGGCCATTTCCATGTAACGGTCGTTTCTGATATAGGTTGCATTGTAATACAATTAACTGGACAAGGTGGTAGGCATAACTCGCACCCTGTACATTCTTTGCTAATGACCGTGTGCATCTGTTTAGCAGAACCTAAAATTGCGTCTACGGGACAAGCTTGAATACATAACGTGCAACCAATGCAAGTATTTTCGTCGATGATTGCAATCAAATTGATATTTTCTGGCAAATTTTCTGTTGCATCGAGCGGTTTGGGTTCGACATCTAATAATTCTGCTAGTGCCAGCATAGTCGCCTCGCCGCCGGGAGGACATTGATTGATTTCTGCCTCACCATTTGCAATTGCCTCAGCGTAAGGACGACAACCCGGATAAGTACATTTGCCACATTGTTGTTGCGGTAAAAGTGCGTCAATTTGCTCCACAATAGGATTAGATTCCACTTTAAATTGAATCGCTGCATAACCTAGCAATAAACCAAAAAATAACGCTAATGCACCAATAGTAACAATTGCAATTAATATCATAGATGATTCCTCTAACATTAGTCGGATGTTGTGTATTTTATAGCAGGGAATGAATTTGCTTTGCGGTGAGAATGCTTAATCCCATTTTTTCATGAATTTTTTTAAACTTTGGTTACGATAGATACTAATACTCGTCTACGATCTTCCAAAATAACGCGACTTGCCATGATTTGTACGTCAAAACACTCTCCATTTTTATGCTGCTCACTGCGACGTTTTACAAAACTATATTCTTCACGAGTCATTAAAATGCTGTAATATTCTCGTACTGCATCGCTATGTGCAGCGGCGGGTAAGACCATTGTAAACGGTTCGCCAACCATTTCTGCTTCGGTATAACCATACATATCAACATACGTGCTATTCATCTGTAGATAACGTCCGCGATCATCAGTAATACATACTCCCAATTTGACAATATCGAAAATTGATGAAATTAATGCTTCACTATCCGCAATAGATTTAGGTAAGCGATTAATTTGTGGTTGGGGGGCTGTGCTAGATTCCACTTGTCCTAAATGCCATGTATGCCAACCGGGTATAGGAAAATGTTTTGCGACACTAACCCAATTGATGGTTTTAAACAAGCCACCTTTGCAGACTAATTGTGTTTTCCAATGCGATTCCCAACTCCGCGATTCATCTACTGTACGCCGTCTTTCGTCCAACATCCGCCGCCTTTCATTAGCATCAGGATAGAGAATTTCTAATGCTTTCGGGTTAGCTACCATTTCATCTGCGCTATAACCAGTAATATCCTCACAAGCCTGATTCCAAAAAATAATATTACCTTCAATATCAAACGCATTTAGCATGATTGGCATGTGTTCGACTACCATGTACATGCGTTCTTCACTGGCTTGTAAACTAGCTTGAGTTTGCTTGTATTCGGTGACATTCAGCGCGAAAACAATGATACCAACAATATCACCTTGATTATTGCGATACGGAATTTTATCAATTTGTAACCATTGAATTTCATTATCTTTATCCCTATAAGTTACGCTGAGACCATATTGAGGCTTACCAAGCTGAATTATCTCTTCACAATCATTAAATTTATTGCTAATTACATCATCATTACCAAAAGTTTCTGTCGCTAATTTGTTTGTTTTGATTAAATTATTATTTTTATCCCGATACCAAATCATTGCAGGCACGGTATTGAATATCATTTGTTGCTCTTCCCACTGCTTACGCAAAGTCTCCCACATTCGCTTACGTTCGCTAATATCATGCAATAAGCCAAAATTAAATAATACTGTTCCTTTAGTATCACGGACTGCGTCCATTCTTTGCCACACAGGGAACATGGTGCCTTGATTATCCATCATTTCCAATTCACCTTCCCAAGTACCCCCTTTTTCAATTTGTGGCATAATTTGCGACTCTAAAACATTGAGCGAATCGGCTGGGAAATAATCACGGAAACTAATTTGTTTCGCTTCTTTCAAAGTACGTCTAAATAATCGTTCATGTGCTGGATTAATATAGATTAAATCACTATTTGGATTACTGATAAATATCGCCTCTTCCGATGACTCTATAATGGATTTGAATAAACGTAAATGTCCTTGTGCTTTTTTACGTTCAGTGACATCAATACCAACGCCAAATAAATAATCTAAACTACCATTAGCTTTAACAATCGCACGGCTATGCCATTCAACTAGTAATTGCTGTCCTGTTTTCGCTAGTATGTGACTTTCCATTAATAAGGGTTGCATGGTTTTAATTAGGGTATCAAATTCTTTAGCGGCAATGGCACGTTCTGCTTCCGGAATAAATGTCTTGAGAAATTCTTTATTTAATACATCTTCCAATTCATAACCCAAGGCGGTTAGCATTGCTTTGTTTATCATACGGGTTTTGCCGTCGGGATTGATTGCGAAGAAAAATGCGGGGGAAGCTTGTACCAATGTGTTTATAAAATCTTTTTCTTTGCGTAAAGCCTCTTCGGCTGCTTTGCGTTCGGTAATATCTCTCACTGTGGCGCAAATGAGTGAACGCCCTTGAAACAGATAAGTACTACCAGCAGAAATTTCCACCGGAAAAACACTATCATCTTTTTTACGATGCCAACGCAATGGAATAACTTGCACTTTTTTGTTATTAGTACTGAAGGCTGCGCGTTTTTGTGATTCAGCAGAAACCGTTTCAGTAGTCATGCGTAAAAATTCTTCTTTGGAATAACCGTATAAATCCACCGCCGCACGATTTACGTCAAAGAAATATTGTGTATTAGCATCATAAACGAGGGTTGGATTGCTTGCTGCCTCAAATAATTGTCTATATTTAGATTCATTTTCCCATAGAGATGTTTCAATATCGCGCTTTTCAGTCACATCGCGTACTGCAATGGCAACCCATTGTTGGTTATCGCATTTAAATGGGCTGGTACGCATTTCAACGGGGAATACGCCACCATCTTGCTTAGTATGATATTGTTGCAAAGTTTCTTTACTATTTTTTTGGAGTGCATTGCTTGCCTTTTCAGGCTGAGCGGACAACTCAACAACTGTTTTTTCGAGTAATTGCCCACGACTGTAGCCATACATGTGCGAAGCGGCTTTATTCACATCTAAAATATTTAAAGATTGTTGATCAACTAAAAATAGTGCATCGTCTTCAACTTCTAATATTTGTCGATATTTACGCTCTAATTTTTGTAATTCATCTGTTACGCTATGCGAGTCGGTAATGTCCACATGCGTACCGATCATGCGTAATGCTTTACCTTCGCTATCTCGCACTACGACAGCATGATTTAATATCCAATGATATTCACCTTGATCATCTTTAATTCGGTGTGAATTTTCACAATATTCAGTCATACCCTCGATTGCATTTTGAATATCTGCCATCACTCTTTTATAGTCGTCTGGATGGATACGCTCATGCCAAAAATGAATATTATTAATATCTTGATTGGGAGCAAAACCAAACATTTGTTTCCAACGTGGTGAAAAATTTACCATATTGGTTTCTAATTCCCAATCCCACAAATCATAACTGCCTTCAGGTAAATTGCCGATAGAAGGTTTTTGTGCATTTTTTCTTAAAGTTTGCTCCATTTCTTTGTAAGCAGTCATATCTGAGAATGAGATGACGACGGCATACGGTGTTGTCACATCGTCGCGCCATAGGGGGTAGGAATTAATCCGAATCCACACGATTGAGCCATCAGGTTTGACCACTCCCATCATCACATCGGTATAAGGCTGACCGGTACGCAAAGTACAAATTGCAGGATGGGTTTCGGTGGGAAAAGGCGAACCGTCTTCATGAATAGCAGTCCAATCTGGGTCTATAAGCGTCCAGCCCATCATTTGCTCGGCGGATAAGCCTAAGATTCGTTCTGCACTAGGGTTGCACGCGCCGATTGTACCGTTAGCATATTGCAATACCACGCCCTCGCGTAACACATTGAGCATTTCATCTGCCACCATCGGTTGTTCGCGGTTGGTGATGTCCATACCCACAGCATAATAGGCGTATTCAACAGATGCAGCATTATTGGTTTCCCACAAAATGGTGCGATAAGATTGATCATTGCAGCGAAAACGACAAGAAAATGAAACGGTACTTAAACCAGATTCCATTTGTTGAAAATAATACTCTGTAGAAGGCTGATCTTCAGGATGCACGAAGCTTAAAAATGGTTTAGCGAGCAATTGCCCAGTCGTCAAGCCGAGCGATGTTTCCCAAGCCGTATTCACTTCAAGGAATTGCCGTTTAAAGTCTAAAATGCAAAATAAAGCAGATGACCGCCAAAAAAAACGGGAATGTTGCGCGTTATTCGCTGACATAATGCCTTCCTGAGACAATTAACAATAGATTTCTTCAAATTATTTTCATATCAAAAATGATGATGTTTCTAGTGACAAAAATTGTTATATTTAACTTTTAAGTAAGAAAATTATTAATAATTGCTTATTTTTAATTTATATACATAGATTATTTTATCATCGCCGCCTAAAACTAAATAACGTCCACTAGGACTAAACTTAATGGTTCTTATCGATGTCTGGACTGGATAAGAAAATAATAATTTTCCTGTTGCAGCATCCCAAATTTTTAAGTTACGTTTTTGGGCACTACTGCCTGAGGCGATTAATCGTCCATCCGGACTAAATGCAACAGCCATGACAGTATGTTGATGACCTGTCAATGTATATTCGACTTTACTGGCACCAATACGCCAAATTTTAATATTGTCACCACTCCCGCCGCCACCTACGACTAATTTTTGATCATCACTAGATAAAGCCAGCGACATGATGGAGCCTGCTTGACCCGGCAATGATTTGATCTCAGTTAATGCTTGCATATCCCAAATTTTAATTGTCTCATCCCAAGCACCAGAAATAAGTTTTTTACCGTCAGAAGTATAAGCTAAACTCCATACAGCATCATCATGACCTGTAAAAGTATGTAAAAGTTTACCGGTTTTCGTTTCCCAAATTTTAATGCTTTTATCCCAACTACCGGTCGCAATGTGTTGACCATCAGGACTAAATATAGCTATGGGAACAGAAGAATTATGTCCTTCAAGGTGATAGCTTAATTTTTGTTGTGGCACACTCCAGAGTCTGACCGTATCCTCCGTTCCACCACTACTGGAGACAATCCATTGTTTATCTGGACTTAAAGCAACGTAATTCACCCAATTTTTATGACCTGACAGAGTATACATTAAACGACTAGATTTAAATTGCCAAACTTTAATAGTTTTGTCTAAACTACCCGAAACCAACCAATCGCCATCATGACTAAAATCAAGTGATACGACTGAATCATCATGCGCAGCTAGCGTTTTTATTTCCCTAGCCGTCACTGTCAAATCGGACTTGACAGGTACATTTTGACAATGAGTCAAAGTAAAAACGCTGATTAACAAAAAAACAGCTAAAGCGCATTGCTTCACGTTCTAGTCTCCTGTAAATTCTAGTGGTCGGGGTAAGATCATGCAAAACTTATTCAATTCACAGAAATATTCATAAAATTAGATAACTTGTTGGGTACGCTATTCCATTTATACCGTTCAACATACAAAAAATAAAGGTGCGTTTACGTTGACTTGTAAAATAAATGAATGAACGGTTTTAAATGCTATACTTTTGCAAGTGATCAAAAGTTTATAGTCAACTCTGCTCTATGGATTAGCCATTTTAAAGTGTAAGGAATACATGTTATTTTGCAGATTATCGCTTAGATTAGTAACATACTTTTCTTTGTGGCATTACCCATTTAAAGATAGAATCCACTATGCAGAATTTATATTGTCATTTCTTAGGCTGAAAAACTAGAAACTTATTACGATCTATGACTTTAGATTAATACTCATTTATTTTAAAGACGTTAAATGAGTTCTATAAAGTGAATTTTCAACTTAACATTCAGAACGCATATAGTATTACTTATTTTAGTGGTTTGAAAAACAGATTTTGAACATTTTTTTATTTTTACATATTATTCTTGAATACACACTGTTTTCTTAACTAATAATTTTGCGTAAAATCAGTAATATAAAATTAAAAATTCTAATATGACAAAAATTGCAGATATTGCATATCAACTTTGGTTTCCAGCAAAATCATTTCATGAACAAGGTTTGAGCTATGCAAGTTATTTAACCGAACTTTCTTGGTTATGGATAATTAAAGCTTTACCAGCACTCAAGTTGAATAATCAATTACCGAAAGAATTTTATTGGAATCAGTGGACAAAACAATCTGCTTGGAAACAATTTGATGTATATGACAGTATTTTGACGCATTTAAGCCATTGTTTACACTCAGGTATTGCAAGTATTTACCATCAGGCTGAAACCCAACTGTCACATCCAAAACAGTTACAGCAATTATTAACTACGCTCGAAGTGTTGAACACAATACCACTAAAAGAGCAAGGCGAAATTTATGATTATTTATTAAATATTTATGCAAAAAATGATAAAAATCAACTTTATTTATTGCCGCCTACAGCCCTTGTAGATACGTTAGTATTAATATTACAACCCCAAGCCAATGAGTTAATTCAAGACCCTTTAGCCGGCATGGGTTATTTTCTCGTAGCTTGCGACCAATATATCAAAATTACTCAGGAAACGAATCAAGAAATTAAATTGCATGGCATGGAGCAAAATTTAGTCAAACAGCGTTTGGCAATGGTTAATTGTATACTACATGGCATGACAGATGGGACACAAGTAACAGTTCAATGGACTGATACTGTATTGATGGATAAGCGTATTTGTCAAGCTGTAGACGTAGCAGTAAGTAGTTTAGTATTTATTAATCATGATGATACGGTGCTCAATAACGCACTCGCTTTGTTGAAGCATATTTATCAAACTTTACAATTGGGTGGACGTGCGGCTGTGATTGTGCCAGATGAATTACTCTACAGAAGCGGACCTGCACAACAAATACGTCAAGAATTAATGGATAACTGCATTTTACATACGGTGGTACGTTTACCTAATGGTATTTTTTACCCGCATAGTGTAGCAACTCAAGTATTATTTTTTTACCGTGATGCGGAGCACAATAGTACAAAACAAATTTGGTGTTATGATTTACGTTCACAAGTAGCTAGTTTTGGTTATCAACGGCGTTTAAAACGTCAACATTTAATGGATTTCGTTAAAGCTTACGGTGACGACCCTTTGGCGCGAACGACACGCAAACCAGAGGCAAACTATTGGCAGTGTTTTCAGAGACAGCCGTTAAAAAATGATAATTTAGATGTGTACGCGCAAATTTTGCCAGAAGATGAATTTGAATCTGATGAATTAGAAACATTATGGCAAGTTTTGGGGCAGACAATACAAGAGTTGCAACAAGTGAAAACTTTACTTGAAGATGATTTATCAGAAATGTCGTGACACAAGCTTTTTTCTAAAGATTGTTCACTGGTAACCAATAACGATCTACAATAAATATTCTTACCTAAAATAACTAGAGTGCGCTATGTCAACACAAACAAGCCCCTTAAAAATTGCTGATAAAACTTATCAATCACGTTTACTAGTTGGTACCGGTAAATACAAAGATTTAGCAGAAACGACTCAGGCAATAGCCGCCAGTGGTGCAGAAATTGTTACTGTCGCTATCCGTCGCACTAACATTGGTCAAAATCCTGATGAACCTAATTTGCTCGATGTTATTTCACCAGATAAATATACCATTTTACCTAATACGGCGGGTTGTTATAGCGTAGAGGACGCAGTGCGTACTTGTCGTTTGGCGCGTGAATTATTAGACGGTCACAAGTTAGTAAAATTAGAAGTATTAGGCGACCAAAAAACTTTATATCCTAATGTTACCCAAACTTTAGAAGCGGCTCAAATACTGGTGAAAGATGGTTTTGATGTAATGGTTTATACCTCTGATGACCCACTCATTGCTAAACAATTAGAACAAATTGGTTGTGTTGCGGTCATGCCATTAGCCGCACCAATTGGCTCTGGGCTAGGTATTCGTAATCCATATAATATTATCGAAATTATTGAAAATGCTAATGTACCCATTATCGTAGATGCAGGCGTAGGTACCGCGTCAGACGCGGCGATTGCAATGGAGTTAGGTTGTGATGGTGTATTGATGAATACGGCGATTGCAGCAGCAAAACAACCTGTATTAATGGCATCTGCAATGAAAAAAGCAATTGAGGCAGGTCGTGAAGCATTTTTAGCAGGTCGAATGCCACGCAAACGCTATGCAAGTGCATCTTCGCCAATTGACGGGTTATTTTTCTACTGAAAACTCTGAAAAAGTTTGTAAGTCATTGATTTTAGGTGGAGCGTATTTGCATAAGTGATTGATTTTATTATAGGCAAAAAAAGTTTTTCGGAGTTCTCAGTTTTCTAATTGAAAATGCTGAAAAACAAGGCATAGGGTTAAATAACGCGATAGAACCTATTTGAAATCTAGGTAAAGTTTGAGCCTTTGGTTAGCATGAAAAAGATTGCGCGCAAAATTTTTAAAATTGTAGGAGTTACGCAGTTCAAACAAAAATTTTATTCTATGTTCTAGCCATATAGAACCGATTTGAAATCTAAGAAATATGTTAAACTTTGAAGTTGAGTC
>CAYMCP010000018.1:0-47504 GCA_964388965.1 uncultured Thiotrichaceae bacterium
AGGCTTCTTATCAAAAGATTGGCTACTTAACCTAGATTTCAAATCGGTTCTATAATGGCTTTGCTAGATAAGGAATAATTATAAATATTATTTATCTTTGCGGCAAAAATGTTATAATTTAACTCGTATAAGATGAAATTTTATTTTAAATATCAGTGAGTTAATATAATTTAAAATCACAAAGGGAGATATAGCTATGCCACTCACATTAAGGTGTCGGCTAAATTGGCTTAAAGCCATTTTGGTGGGCAGTTTCATTTTTACCACGCCAATTCTGACGGCTGAAGAATCGATAGATTCGGATATGCACTTTCGTGATAATCCAGCCTCGATACCATCAGAAACAGAAGGTAATTCAACTGCTGATCACAGTAAATTTAAAGAATTACAACAAGAATTTACATCAGGTCCTGAGGTCACTAAAGCTTGTTTATCTTGCCATACCGAAGCTGGTAAACATTTTATGAAATCCATCCACTGGACTTGGGAGTATATTCATCCAAAAACCGGTCAAAAATTAGGCAAAAAAACTTTAATTAATACTTTTTGCACCAATTCGCGTGGTAATGAAGGCATGTGCGCGCAGTGTCATGCTGGCTATGGTTGGAAAGATGATACATTTGATTTTACCAATTCAGAAAATATTGATTGTTTAGTCTGTCATGACCGCACTGGTAGCTATTATAAAACGCCAAATAGTGAGGGTAATGAAGCTTGCTCTATCATGTTTGAAGATAAACCCCCTATTACTTGGTCTGAAGTTGCGCAAAATGTTGGTATGCCCGGACGTGAAAATTGTGGTAAATGCCATTTTTACGGTGGAGGTGGCGACGGAGTCAAACATGGTGATTTAGATTCTTCGCTAGAACATCCTGATAAAAAATTAGATGTTCACATGGATGCACAAGGTTTAAATTTCTCCTGTTCTGAATGTCATACCAGCAATAAGCACATCTGGGCAGGTAGCCGCTACAACGTGGTGGCGAAGGATACCGAAGGAGTGGGTAAACCCGGACAACGTCGTGATGTTGCTACTTGCGAGTCATGTCACGGTCTTAAACCGCATCCAGTTGAGAGTTTAATTGCTTTAAAACTCAATGATCACGTTGATAAAGTTGCGTGTCAAACTTGTCATATTCCCAAAATTGCGCGCGGAGGTGTTGCAACCAAGATTGATTGGGATTGGCGCACTGCGGGTAAAACGATAAACGGTGAAGGCTACAAGGAAAAAGATTACACGCAACCAAATGGTGAACATCGTGCGACTTATAAATCTATCAAAGGTACTTTCACATGGGACGCGGATTTTATACCGTATTACGCTTGGTTTGATGGTCAAATGAATTACACGACCATTGAAACCAAATTTGACCTTTCACAGTCTCCTATTGCTGTAAATGACTTTGATGGTGCTGCAAATGATCCTAATTCTCGTATTTGGCCATTTAAACAAATGCACACGACTCAACCTTATGATAAAGGAAATAATACCTTAGTTTACATGCACTTATGGGGTGATGATAAAGATGCTTACTGGGGTAATTACGATTTTGGACGAGCAATTAAAGTCGGCATGGAAAAAAATGGCATTCCCTATAGTGGTGAATATGGTTTTGTTGAAACGTATTCATATTGGCCTATCACCCACATGGTTGCACCAAAAGAGGATGCTGTGAAATGTTCTGAATGTCATACCAAAGAAGGTGGGCGTTTAACTCGTGTAACTGGATTTTACATGCCCGGACGTGATGCTCACCCTTGGGTCGATAAAATTGGTATTGCGCTGGTTGCTTTAACGCTATTAGGTATTTTCATTCATGCCTTAATTCGTTTATTTACTCGGAAAGGAGCGCACTAATGAGTATGCAGCAAGTTAAAGTTTACAGCCTATTTGAGCGTTTTTGGCATTGGTCGCAAGTTTTATTAATTTTTACTTTACTCTTTACTGGATTTGCACTACATGGTTTGTATGATCTAATGAGTTTTAAAATGTCAGTCATCGTACATACTTACGCGGCACTGGCTTTGGTAGTGCTATGGATTTTCGCTATTTTCTGGCATTTGACGACGGGTACATGGAAACACTATTTACCAACAACTAGAGGTTTATGGCAAGTGATACGTTTTTATGCTTTTGGTATTTTCAAAGGTGAACATCATCCTTATCGTAAAGCATTCTGGCGCAAGCATAATCCATTACAAGCTATTTCTTATCTATCGTTAAAATTGATATTATTCCCTATTATTTGGATTTCAGGCATTGCGTATTTAACTTATGGTTTTTGGAATCACATCCCGAATGCGTTAATATGGTTTGAAATTATCGCTAATATACATGTATTAACTGCGTTTGTTATTTTAGCATTTATTATCATTCACGTTTATATGCTGACAACGGGACATTCATTTGTAGAACACGTTAGACCGATGTTCACAGGGTATGACGAGGTAGATTTAACCGAAGCGGAAGAGGCATATTTACGCGAAAGTAAAGCAGTTTCAATTAAGTAACGAAGAATCATTGGCAATTCAAGGGCATTATGCGCAAATATGGCGTTTGCAACAACAATCGGAAAGGACACAAACACGTCGGCATACCCATGAATTGAAATAATGTTTCCATAAATAGTTCTTGCTCTGATTTGGGAGAATCAACTAAATTTTGAGTAGAACTTTCCAATAAACAAGTGACTTGCGAAGATATAAATAGGAAACTTTAATCTCACACTTGGAATGTTAATGAGATTTTCACTATATTTTCAATAGTATTTCACAAGTTTAGATTTACTCTTTTGCAGTCTTCGCAAAATAACCAAGCATCAAGTAACTTTAGCAAATTCTTCCACCGTATACGCTTCGATACTTAACGCATGTATTTCAGTATTCATCAAATCTTGCACCGCAGCATAGACCAATTGATGACGCTTTACTGGAGACAAGCCTATGAATTTACTACTAACAATTACCACTTTAAAATGCCCACCACTTTTTGCACCGGCATGATTTGCATGTTGTTCGCTATTATCCACAACATTAAAATATGTCGGTATAAATGCAGCCGTTATTTTTGCTTGAATTAATTGAGTACGTTCACTCATGGCAATACCTTTTTAAAAGGCTTAACGGTAACTTTAGCGTATACACCTGCTTCACGATAAGGGTCAGCATTAGCCCATTGTTGTGCGACCTCCAAACTAGGGAACTCCGCAACAATTAAACTACCACTAAAACCAACAATGCCCGGTTCTAACGAATCTGCTGCCGGATGCGGACCTGCCAAAATTAAACGCCCTTCTGCTTTTAATTCTTCCAAACGTTGCAAATGTGCAGGTCTGGTTTTAGAACGTATTTCTAAGCTATTTGCTACATCTTCAGCGATAATTGCGTATAACATTACTAATCCTCATGGCTCTTATCTACAATTTCTATACTAAGTTGCTCTCTAACTATTTGAACACTCTTATCAAAATATGTTTCTAATACAGGATTGACACCGCGTAATCCATGCACAACCTGTTGACTCCAATCCAAATATTCCAAACGGCGATCTAACGACCACCCTAATGGCGGTGCTTGTCCAATATCCTGAATATTTGCTATTTTATCTGCTAACTTAATGAGTTTTGCTGATGTTGAAATAGTCGTTGCATGTTCAATTTGCAAACGTTTTCGCTCCGTTTTTGGTAATGATTTATCATCGCTCACCTCTTGCACTAATTGCAAAATCTCTTGATTAAAATGCGTTTCAATTTCATTAGGCTGCGTATTAGTATCTTCTAATGTATCATGTAGTAAAGCGGCTGATAATACGATTTCATCATGTACTTGACCGATATGCCAAAGAATGCTTGCCACTTGAATTGGATGATTAATATAAGGCGTTTCACCATTATCACGCCGTTTTTGATTACGGTGTTTATCAGCCGCAAATTGTAATGCGTTGAGAAATAAACTAAAGGAAGGTGCTAGCATAATTTTTGATTTAAAAGTTAATTCTAATTCGTCAAGTCTGAGGATGTTTTTAATGTGATTTAATAATCTGCAATCGAAAACGGTATATATCTTTAAAATAGGCTTAACTTGCCATTAGAGTCAGCAAGATATTAACACATTTACGCTTTAACTAAAGTCCAAATATCCATTAATACAACCCATGTCTGCATTGTATTGCAAATATTTCTTGCTAACACATTGTGAAAAATCGCTTTAGACAAAAAATAATTTTCACATTCTACCCTAAAATCGGTAAATTGTTAGTAGCAAAATGATTGATAATTTTTGTGGTAACATAAGCGTTCATATCTAATTTATTCTAAATGTAAAGTCATAAAAATGTCTAACCGTATATTGATTATTTCGCCTGATGTGATTGCTGAACGTATGGCAGGTCCGGCAATCCGTTATTGGGAATTTGCTCAACAACTTAGTCAACAACCTATTACCCTAGCAATACCGAACGAAATTGATGCGGCATTGATACCACAACAACCTAATATTACGCTAGTTCAACATCAACAACACAATATTGATACACTGATACAGCAACATGATATTATCATTTTTCAAGGTTATATTTTCGATATTTACCCACAATTAAAAAGTTGCAATAAAGTGCTGGTAACGGATTTATATGATCCAGTTCCATTAGAAGGATTAGAACAGCATAGAGATTGGCTACCCGAACAAGCAACACCACGTATTTTTGAACAAGTTAATATGCTCAATCAGCAATTAGAATTGGCGGATTATTTTTTATGTGCCAGTGAACGCCAACGCGATTTATGGTTAGGACATTTGCTTGCTCTGGGACGAATTAATCCATATACCTATGAAAATATTAAACAAAGAGTGCTCATCGTACCCTATGGTTTACCGGATAAACGACCACAACGCACGGATATTGGCTTACGTCGGCACAATGATGATAACCGTTTTATTTTATTATGGGGCGGTGGGATTTGGCAATGGTTTGATCCTTTAACGCCTATTAACGCAATACATCAATTAGCCGATCAATATCCGAATCTTCAACTTGTATTTTTAGGGACGAAGCACCCTAATCCAACGATTCCACCTATGCCAATGCAAAACAAAGCAGAAGCATTAGCAAAAGAACTGAATTTGTATGGAAAAAACGTTATTTTTCAAGAGGGTTGGATTCCTTACGAGCAAGTCCACAATTACTTTTTAGATGCTGATGTAGGTATTTCTGCGCATTTTGATACTTTAGAAACACATTACTCATTTCGCACCCGTATTTTACATTATCTATGGACAGGTAAACCGATTATTGCAACTAAGGGCGATATTTTCGCCGAATATATTCAACGTTATCAAGCAGGTATTATTGTTGACTATGAAAGTAAAAATGCTTGGGTTGACGCAATTGAAACCATGCACGATGCAGATTTTTACGCTAAATATCAACAAGGTATCGCGCAATTAGCACAACAATATTATTGGTCAAACGTGACGCAACCCCTTAAACAATTACGACAACAAGCAAAATTATCCACTGATATGTACATAGATATGCGTGGGTTACGTCAGGGACATCATTGGCAAGCAAAATGGCAGCACTCGCATGAATATCGCTTATTAAGTGATGAATTGCGCGATACAAAACAAACTTTGCAAATTTTACAAGAGCAATTTAATCAACAAAATCAACGTGTTTCAGAATTAAATCAACAGTTACAAATAATAGAAAATTCAAATTCTTGGAAGTTCACAGCTTATTTGCGCAATATGAGACGAAAGTTAAAGATTTAATACTTACAATGCCTCCATCCAAAAAAGCTTAAAAGAATGGTTTTTTCTTAAAAATAAGATGCAGCTAACTCATTAATTGCAATTATCATTTCATTATCATCAGTCAATGCTTGCGTGATTGCACCATGACACGCTACTTTTGGCTCAATTCCAGATTGAATGAGTTTTGCTGCATGAACTAATAAACGTGTGCTTGCGCCCTCATCTAAACCATTTTGTTTTAAATTTCGTGTCGAATGGGCAAATTTAACTAATTTTTCGGCTATAATTAAATTAACATCTGTTTCTTGCATAATAATTTTTCGCTCAATATTATGCTCTGGATAATTAAATTCTAATGCTACAAAACGTTGTCGTGTACTTGGTTTGAAATCTTTAAGCACACTTTGATAACCGGGATTATATGATAACGTTAAACAAAATGCTGTGGGCGCGGCTAACAATTCACCCAATTTATCAATTGGCAATATACGTCGGTCGTCCGCTAGCGGGTGAATGACGACAACAGTATCTTTACGCGCTTCAATAACTTCATCTAAATAGCAAATTCCTCCACAACGTACCGCATGTGTTAAAGGTCCGTCAATCCAACTGGTATCACCTTGTTTAATTAAAAATCGTCCAACTAAATCTGATGCTGTCAAATCGTCATGACACGACACAGTAATTAAAGGTCGTTGTAAACGCCATGCCATATATTCCATAAAACGTGTTTTGCCACAACCTGTTGGTCCTTTTAATAATAGTGGTAATTGGTTGTGATAAGCCGCTTCAAATAACGTAATTTCGTTACCTATCGCTTCGTAATAAGGCTGTTTTTCCGCAGATTTTGTCATAATGTGGTAGATTTCGTTTTTTGCGTAAGATGCGTTGTAAAAATATTTTGTTTTTCGGGACTTATGAGTTATCGTATTTCAGAAATTATAAAATACTTAGTAGGAGACGGTAGCACGTTTGCATCATTATTCTAAACAATATGAAGAATAAAAAAAACAAACATGCTAATTAAAAACTTTAAGTGAATAAATTTTCAATTTTGTCTGCAATACGGTTTTTAGAAGCTGCTGCTTTCATAAAAATAACAATAGATTCTAATTCACCAACTGCTGCACGAACGCCAATATTTTGTTCATTTAAAATTTTTTTAACTTCAGAACCGCAAAATTTAATTAAAAAATCATCATCGCGCGCCATACCAATCGCTAAACCGATTAAATAAGGTGTTGCTTTATCACGATTCATAGCAATTTTAACTGAGAATTCTTGCCATGCCTGCATCCAACGTGTTTTTTCAGATGGCGTAATGCGTGAAGTGTCGGTGCGTAAAAACAAAATAATAGAATTCATATTTTTCGACAATACACTTTCATCAACTTTACTCATTTTGCACAAAGCCTTAGTGTGATGCTCAATACAATGTCCGCATTGATAGTACAGAGCTAAACCCAACGCGACACATTCCTTTTGCTCTAACGGCAAATAAGTATCCCATTTTTCCTCGCCATCTGTACCGCTAAACACGACCATGTGCATCAAATTCATCAAATCAGAGACATGTTTCGGAAATACTTTATCTTTGAAAACTTTACTACTCATAGCTTGCTGCTGACTCCTATTATTTAGCACTTTATAATATAATAAAGTTTGATTAATATAAAATGACAATGTGTGTATTCAAACGACAGTCATGTAGTTAATTTTCTCTAACGTATTAAGATTATTGATTTTTCAAGATATTTTAGTCATAAAATAAAATATTTTTATAACATATGATTTGCTTTCCAAACGCCTACGAACAAATTCGGCATCACAAAATCAATTTTGCAACTTGTTCATAGATAGATTATCCTTTTTGCATTTCATAAAATACATCTTCCCAACACGTAATCATCATGCCCAAGCCGCCTATCGAATCAATACTAATGCGTTACCAGCAACAGCAGTTGGATGTTCATAACCTTACTCAAGATGAATTATCTGTTTTAATTGAAGATGTTATTGAGTTAAAAACTAAATTAGAAAACAAGTCAATACAACCGAAAAAAATAAGTAGCAAATACTTTAATTTATTTAAATATGCACCTATTGGTTACTTCGCTGTTGATAAAAAGACTTTCCAGATTACAACTACAAATCTTACGTTTAGACATCTATTAGGCTTGAGTAAAAAACAATTAGTTAATCATTCATTTTTGGATTTTATTCACCCAGATGATAGCAATCATTTTAAGTCAGCTTGTGCGCAAGCATCAAATGCGCGTGAATATGCAATTGATATATCATTAATTAATATAAATTATATTTATAAAAAACTTAGCTTAGATATTATCTGCATTTCACCAGAAGTCGATGAATTATTTATTGCTGCAACGGATATTACCGATCATAAATATACTCAACAACAATTAAAAAAAATTAATGAAAGACTTAGTTATGCCTTAGAGGGTGCAAGTGATGGTTTATGGGATTGGGATTTGGAAACGAATGAAGTGTACTATTCTCCACGTTGGAAAGCGATGTTAGGTTATGAGCCTCATGAATTAAAAAATCGTTTAGATACATGGCAAACGTTAATTCATCCTGATGATGCCAAAGCAGCATGGCAAATTTTTGAACGTTGCCTTGTAACTAAAGCCGATAAATTTGATATGGAATTCCGTATGCGGCATAAGCAAGGGCATTGGATTTATATTTTGTCGCGGGCGCAATTTAAATATGATGCGCAACAGCAAGCTAAAAATTTAATTGGTACACATGTTGACATGACAGATCATTATCAAGCGCAATTAATGATTCAACAAAGTGAGGAGCGTTATCGTTTATTATCTAGCGTTACGTTTGAAGGTATTATCATCCATCGTCAAGGCATAGTAATAGATGTAAATCAATCGTTAGCTGATATGTTTGGTTATAATCGTAAAGAATTATTAAACACTAATATTATTGGAAAATTGATTTATAAAGATGATTTACCCATTATCTATAACAATGTAAATAAAAAATATGCACCTCCTTATGAAGTACGTGGCGTAAAGCATAATGGTGAAATATTTTCAGTAGAAATTGAAGCATATAATTTTGAATACCAAGGCAATGTATTACGTGTAGCGGCATTACGTGATATTACCGAAAGGAAAAAATCACAGCGTTCGTTACGTGTAAGTGAAGCTAAATTTCAGCGATTATACAATAACACACCATTAATGTTACATTCTTTTAATCAAATGGGTTATTTAACATCAGTCAATGAACACTGGTTAAAAGTAATGGGGTATCAAGAACATGAAGTATTATTGACTGATACAATACGTTACATTGCACCTGAATCAATGAGCAAATACCAATACGCATTAAAATCATTATGGAAAAAAGGTTTTTTACAAAATATTGAATATAAAATGTTAAAAAAGAATGGGGATTCTATGGATGTACAGTTTACAGCGCAGTTGGAATATAATAATTTGGGCTATGCTACTTATGCTGTTGGTTATTTACTCGACATCACTTTGCATAAATTGGCAGAGCAAGCTGTTCAAGCCACTGAAGCAAAATTTAAAAATATTTTTGATTATTCAGCAACAGCAATGATAATTGTCAATAATAATAAAAATATTATAAAAGTTAATAAAAAAGCATTGCAATTATTTGGCTATACAGCAACTGAATTTTATAAAAAAAATTATTTGGATTTAACTTATCCCGATGATAGAGCTAAAACAAAAATATTAACTAATCAGTTGATTTTGGGAGAAATAGAAGCAATTCGTGTAGATAAGCGTTATATAGACAGTAAAGGTAACATTATTTGGGTTGATGTGAGTGTGTCTGCATTACGAGATAAACAGGGTGAAATTGATTTTTTTATTGCTCAATTAATTGATATTACTGAAAAAAAATCCATAGAACAAAAATTAAAAATCAATGAGCAACACTATCGTTCCTTAGTCATGGCAATGCACGATGGCTTAATCATGCAAAATATACATGGTGAAATTTTAATGTGTAACAAAGCCGCCGAACAGATTTTAGGTTTAACGGCTGATGAGATTGTGGGGCGTACTTCAATTGATTCGCGCTGGCGTTTAATTCGCGTTGATGGTTCTGATTTTCCTGCTGAAGAACATCCTGAAATGCTGGCATTGCGCACTGGTAAACCGCAAACTAATGTCATTATGGGTGTATATAAACCTAATGATGAATTATCTTGGATTTTAATTAATTCTGAACCGATAACATTAAATAATGGGCAAAATAAACCCGATGCTGTGGTTTCATCTTTTTCCGATATTACGCAACGCATTCATGACGAGAAAAAATTGCAATTACATCTACGGCAACAAGCATTGCTTGCTGATATTTCTCATAAATTACATTATATTACTGATTTTAAAGCTTCTATTAATCAAATATTGGCACAATTGGGCGCGCATACCGGTGTAAGTCGCATTTATATTTTTAAGGATTCAGAGGATGGATTGTATACTTCAAATGAATTTGAATGGTGTAATCAAGGTATTCAACCACATATCGAGCAATTACAAAATTGTCCCTATACAGCAATACGTTCTTGGAAAATGCTATTAGAGCAAGAAGGTAAAATTTGTGTAAATGACACTTCTCAATTGCCTGATGACATCGTTCAAGTTTTGCAGCCGCAAGAAATTAAATCTATTTTGGTCTATCCATTGCAGGTTGAAGGGAAATTTTACGGTTTTATTGGTTTTGATGAATGTACTCATTATAAACAATGGAATGTATCGGAATTAGAATTATTACGCACCGTGAGCGGTATTTTATCTAGTGCGTTGGAACGCCAAAGTATTTTGCTTAAATTACAACAAAGTGAAATGCGTTTGAATCTAGCGATTGAAAATACTGAACAAGGTTTGTGGGATTGGAATGTTCAAACAGATGGTATGTTTTTTAATGATATATGGTATACAATGCTGGGTTATGAGCCAAATGAATTAAAAGCCTGTGTCAACACTTGGACAAGTTTACTGCATCCAGATGATTTAACGCCCGCAATGGATTTGCTTGAACAACATTTTTCCCAAAAAACAGATATTTATACTATAACAGTACGCGCTAAACATAAACAAGGGCATTGGCTATGGATTGCAGACAAGGGTAAAGTAGTTGAATGGAGTGCGGATAAACGTCCATTGCGAATGATTGGTACACATTTGAATATTACGCGGCAAAAACAAATGGAAATTGCCTTAAAAGAAAGCGAAACTCGCTTAAATTTAGCGATTGAAAATATAGGATTAGGTTTGTGGGATTGGAATATTCAAACAGGTTCGGTGTATTTTAATAGTGTTTGGTGCACCATGATAGGCTATGAGTCGCATGAGGTGAAACCACATGTTGAAAGTTGGTTAGAGGTTATACATCCAGACGATTTGGTGGTTGCAGAACGGATATTAAATCAACATTTTGCAAAACAAATACCTTTATACGAGGTAGTCAGTCGCTTGCGCCATAAACAAGGATATTGGATTTGGATAGTGGACAAAGGTAAAGTAATCGAATGGGATAAAGAAGGTAAACCATTACGCATGATTGGTATACATCAAGATATTTCACAGCAAAAACAAATGGAATTTGAATTAAAAAATAGTATAAAACAATTTAAATCTATCTTTGATTATTCACCAATTGGCATTGCTAAAGTTGATGCACAAGGTTATCCCATATTGTGTAATACTGCATTGGAAGAGATGCTAGGTTATTCACAGTCAGAATTATGCGAGATGCCGTTTATATCATTCACTCATCCTGAAGATGTGGATTTAGATATGGATAAATATCAACTACTTATTAAGGGTAAGATTCCCTCATATTCAATAGAAAAACGTTATATTAAGAAAGATCATTCTATCATTTGGGGTCTGCTAACCGTTGCTAGAGTGGATGATTTTGATGGTAATATGATACATGCGGTGGGAATGGTACATGATATTACCGAGAAAAAGTATATGGAATCAGCTCTATTAAAACGTGAAGATTTATTACAGGTGCAAAATGAAGAATTATCAAGTTTGAATGAAGAGTTAAATTCGAGTAATGAAGAATTGTTAAAAGTAAATAGAAAGCTAAATAATGCTAATTCAAAATTAAAAGTGCTTAATCAGGCATTGCGACAAGCGAAAGATGAAGCTGACAAAGCCAATCGGATAAAATCAGAATTTATCGCTAACATTTCTCACGAAATCCGCACGCCGATGAATGTCATTTTAGGTTTTAGTGAAATTTTACGTGATCGGCTAATTGATAAACCACAATATATTGATTATTTTGACGGTATTTTAAATAGCGGTAAGGCATTATTAAATTTAATTAACGATATTTTGGATTTATCTAAAATTGAATCTGGACGGTTTGAAATTCATAAATCCCCTGTGTTTGTTGTGTCGTTACTCAATGAAATTAAGCAAGTTTTCTTTGTCAAAGCCAATCAAAAAAGTTTAGAATTTTCAGTTGAATGTGCGCCAGATTTTCCAGAATGTATTTTAATTGATGAAAGCCGTTTGCGCCAAATATTGTTTAATTTAGTAGGAAACGCGATTAAATTTACTCATAGAGGGTTTATTAAAATTTCATTACAAACATTGCGTATTGATATGGAACAGGTCGATTTTAAAATTGTTATTAAAGACAGTGGGATAGGGATTCAGCCTGCTAATATTGAAATGGTTTTTGAGCCGTTTCGCCAGCAGGAAAGCCAAACTAATAAAAAATATGAAGGCACGGGTTTAGGGTTGTCTATCACTCGCCGTTTGGTTGAGGCAATGAATGGGAAAATTGAATTGAGTAGCAAAGTGAATAAAGGTTCTATTTTCACAGTGACTTTTGAATCTGTTCCAATTGTTAATGAAGAATCTAATTTAGTGCTTAATTTTAATTCGATAAATGATGTGCAATTTCAACCTGCGCAGATTTTAATTATTGATATAGTTGGCATTAATCGTGAAATTTTAAAAGGTTACTTAGCACCTTATCCTTTTACTTTGCAAGAAGTAACTTCTGGACGTGATATTTTACTCATGCTAGAGCAACCTGAAGAAATACCTAGCGTTATTATTATTGATATTGATATGCCGCACCAATGGGGATACCGTATTTTAGAGAGAATTCAAAATATTCCTACTTACCAAAATATCCCTATTATTGCGCAAACAGTATCAACTAAAGAGATTAAAAAACAACAACATTTTGCAGAAGTATTAGTTAAACCTGTATCAAAACAAGATATGATTAAATCATTAATGAAATTATTATCATATTCCTTTACTAAACCGGAAGATTTGACACAAAATTTATTATCTAATGAGTTAAAATGCGAAAATTTACCAAAAAGTTGTATTGAAAAATTACTACAACTCGCTGATAAATATGAACATGTTGCTACTTACTTATCTATGCCTGATGTAGAGGAATTAGCTAAAAAGGTAATAAAACTTGCAGAAACCTACGAAATTATTCATTTAGCCAATTATGGACAAGAGTTGAGTATTGCGGCAGATAATTATGATATTGAAAAAATTATGCAATTAATCCAGAATTTCACTTTATTCATTGAAACATTTAAACAAAATAGAGGATGACAGCATGGAAAAAAATGACACAGTACTCATTGTTGACGATGTTGCTAGAAACTTACAAGTCGTTGGAAATATATTAAAAAATCAAAATATACAATCTTATGCGGCTTTAGGTGGTGATCAAGCATTAAAAATATTACACAATACAACTATTGATTTAGTATTACTTGACATCTCTATGCCTGAAATGGATGGTTATGAAGTTTGTAAAAAAATTAAGCAAAATGAAAAATTAATTCATATTCCCATTATATTTCTCACTGCACGCACACAAACTGAAGATATTGTTAAGGGTTTTCAATGTGGTGGCGTGGATTTTATTACTAAACCATTCAACACTGATGAGTTATTACAAAGAGTTAAAACACATTTAAAATTAAAGCATTACGAAGATGAATTGACTACAAAAAATGATGCGCTACAACTTGCTAATGCAACTAAAGATAAATTTTTTTCCATTATTGCGCATGATTTGAAAAATCCATTTAACACGTTATTAAATATTTCTGAGTTATTATTGGATGATGAGGAAAATTTAACTCAGCAAAAACGCAAAGAATTTACCCAAATGTTACATGAAAATGCACAATGTACTTGCGCGTTAATCGAAAATTTGTTGCTTTGGTCACGTAGTCAGCGCAACCAAGTAGAATATAATCCAGAAGTCGTTTATGCGCGTGAATTATTGAAAGATTGCACTTTCTTAATTCAACGCACGACGGCTAATAATAAGCAAATTGAGATTATATTAGATAAAATGGACGAAAGTTTACAAGTTGTAGCAGATTACGAAATGATAAGTATTGTTGTAAGAAATTTACTATCTAATTCGGTCAAATTTTCTTATCTAAACAATAAAATTAATGTTGGAGCAAGTGTTTCAGAACAGGGTAGAGTATTATTTTATGTTAAAGATTCTGGTATTGGCATGAATGAAGGGCAATTGCAAAAATTATTCAAAATTGAAGCGACTTATTCTCGTCAAGGTACGCACAATGAAAAAGGTACGGGTTTAGGCTTAATTTTGTGTAAGGAATTTCTCGAAAAGAACAACGGTAAAATTTGGGTTGAAAGTGTAGAGGGACAAGGTACAACTTTTTATTTTGATTTAGAAATGGGGTTTGAGGAAATGGATGATTTCGCTTATCAAATTGAATGAATTCATTTTTTATAAAAAAACATATCGTTAATTTTAAGAATTATTAAGGAGTTATTTATGCGTCAAATTGCAATTATTGGAGGTACGGGCTTTGTTGGTAGACAACTCGCTAGCGTGCTGGCTAAACAACATTGGCAGATTAATATATTAAGTCGCAATAGAGAGGTAAAACAAGATTTATCGGTATTGCCGAATGCCAAGCTTGTCAGCGTGAATTATAATGATCAAGATTCACTTAATGAAGCTTTAGCAGGTTGTGATGTCGTGGTGAATTTGGTTGGCATTTTAAATGAGTCTGGTCGTGATGGCAGTGGTTTTCGTAAGGCACATGTTAGTTTAGCAGAAATGGTAATTAATGCTTGTGAAGTTAATAAAATTAAACGTTTATTGCAAATGAGTGCGTTAAATGCTGATGCTGAACAAGGTACAAGTCATTATTTACGCACCAAAGGCGAAGCTGAAAATAAAGCCCATGCCGCCCAAAATATTCATGTGACCAGTTTTAGACCATCAGTGATTTTTGGTACTGAAGATTCATTTTTTAATCGTTTTGCAGCATTGCTCAAAATGTCGCCCGTCTTGCCTTTAGCGAGTTCTAATAGCCGTTTTGCACCGATTTATGTAGGCGATGTCGTTAAAGCGATGGTTGCTAGTATCGATGATAAGAAAACTTACGGACAACGTTATGATTTGTGTGGCGCAAATGTATATACGCTAAAACAGTTAGTGCAAATGACGGCTGATATGATGGGCATTAAACGGATAATTATCGGCTTGCCGCAATGGGCTGGGAAAACTCAAGCACTCGTTTTTGAATTTGTGCCAACTAAGCCATTGTCTGTGGATAATTTGAATTCGCTGAAAATAGATAGCGTATGTCAATGCAATGATTTAATTGAGATTTTTGGTATTGAACCGCAAACAATTGAATCAATCATGCCTCGTTATTTTGCGCAACAAAATTATAAAGGGCAATATGATGATTATCGTAAATTAGCTAGACGAGATTGATAAAAAATTGTAATTTTTCTAATTTTTAAATGCAGAGATTGTAAAAAAATTTCTCTAATTCTCAAATGGAATTTTGGGGTTTAGAGAAACTTCAATCAATAAAATGTGCCTAAATATTGCCATACTCCACCTGTATGCTTCACGCTTAATCAAAACGCTTACCCAACTCATAAGAAAAATTAATCCGATATACAAAAAATTTGACTCATTTTTTATTCCACTATATTCTAAACCCACCATCCAAAGATGCTAAGTATTTGATAGAATGTAGCCCACAAGGCGTTGTTCTATCAAAATAAAAATTAAGATGCCTTGTCATACCCAAAAGGAGACGTGATGACTACACCTTATAAAAATGTCCATCAGAAAGAAGATATTGACTTGGAAGAAACACGCGAATGGATTGATGCCATTGAGAGCGTACTGGAAGAGGAAGGAGAAGAACGTGCGCATTTCCTGATCGAACGCATGATTGATAAACTAAGACGTTCAGGTACTTACATCCCTCATAGTGCTAATACCGCTTATGTTAATACCATTCCGCGCCATTTGGAAAAACAAAATCCCGGCAATCCAGAAACTGAATGGCGTATTCGCTCATTGGTACGTTGGAATGCAGTCGCAACAGTGGTCAATGCTAATCGCTCTAGCTCAGAACTCGGTGGACATATCGCTAGTTTTGCTTCAGCGGCGACCTTATATGATGTGGGTTTTAATCATTTCTTTCACGCGAGAACGCCAGAGCATGGTGGTGATTTGGTCTATATGCAAGGACATTCAGCACCTGGGGTTTATGCACGCGCTTTCCTAGAAGGACGAATTTCAGAGCAACAAATGCTTAAATTTCGCCAAGAAACCGAAGGCGACGGCTTATCCTCTTATCCACACCCTTGGTTAATGCCCGATTTTTGGCAATTTCCAACTGTTTCAATGGGTTTGGGACCGATTATGGCAATTTATCAAGCCCGTTTTCTACGCTATTTACACCATCGTGGTTTGGCGAATACCGATAAACGCAAAGTGTGGGCATTCATGGGTGACGGCGAAATGGATGAGCCTGAATCAATGGGGGCGATTGGTATGGCATCGCGGGAAAAATTAGATAATTTGGTGTTCATAGTCAATTGTAATCTACAACGTTTAGATGGACCTGTACGTGGTAATGGTAAGATTATTCAAGAACTTGAAGCTGAATTTCGTGGTGCGGGTTGGAATGTCATTAAAGTCATTTGGGGTGCTTATTGGGATCCATTGTTGGCTGTAGATACGGACGGTTTGTTGCGCCAACGTATGGAAGAATGCGTAGATGGAGAATATCAGAATTTCAAAGCCAAAGGCGGCGCGTATACTCGTGAGCATTTTTTTGGTAAATATCCGGAATTAAAAGCAATGGTTGCGAATATGAGCGACGATGATATTTGGCGACTCAATCGTGGTGGACATGACCCACAAAAAATCTATGCCGCTTATGCTCAAGCCGTCGTACACAAAGGTCAACCAACGGTTATTTTAGCTAAAACAGTCAAAGGTTACGGGATGGGTGGCGCAGGCGAAGGGCATAACGCCACGCATCAACAGAAAAAAATGGGTGAAGATGCGCTGCGAGCGTTTCGTGATAGATTTAATATTCCGATTCCCGACGACAAAGTGGCAGAAGCACCATTTTATCGTCCACCAGAAGATAGTACCGAAATCAAATACTTAAAAGAGCGTCGTCAAGCATTGGGTGGCTATTTGCCTGCACGTCAAAAATCGGCGACTCCGTTAGAAATTCCACCAATTTCATTATTTGATGCGCAATTAAAAGGTACGGGCGACCGTGAAATTTCTACAACAATGGCATTTGTACGCATGTTGACGGCAATGGTTAAAGATAAAAAAATTGGTCAAAATGTCGTCCCTATCGTGCCAGATGAAGCGCGAACGTTTGGTATGGATGGCATGTTTCGTCAGTTGGGGATTTATTCATCTGAAGGGCAATTGTATGAGCCACAAGATGCTGATCAACTTTTGTATTACCGCGAAGATAAAAAAGGACAAATTTTGGAAGAGGGCATTAACGAAGCGGGTGCAATGTCATCATGGATTGCTGCTGCTACTTCGTATGCCAATAGCGGGATTAATATGATTCCGTTTTATATTTTCTATTCAATGTTCGGATTTCAACGGGTTGGCGATTTAGCATGGGCAGCAGGCGATATGCAAGCGCGTGGTTTTTTAATCGGCGGCACGGCAGGTCGCACCACGTTAGCAGGTGAAGGTCTGCAACATCAAGACGGTCACAGTTTAATGACAGCGGCGAATATTCCTAATTGTGTGAGTTATGACCCAACTTATGCTTATGAATTAGCAGTAATTTTACATGACGGCTTGCGTCGCATGTACGAAAAGCAAGAAAATATTTTTTATTATTTAACAGTAATGAATGAAAATTATACGCATCCCGCGATGCCTGTGGGTGTAGAGCAAGGTATCATTAAAGGCATGTATTTACTCAAGGAAGGCATGGATGCAGAATTAAAAGTACAACTTTTGGGTAGTGGTACGATTTTGCGTGAAGTGATTGCTGCAAGCGGTTTGCTGGCGGAGGATTTTGGTGTAAGTGCCGATATTTGGAGTGTAACTAGTTTTACTGAGTTGCGTCGTCAAGGCGAAGATGTTGAACGTTGGAATATGTTGCATCCAGAAGCTGAACGTAAAACTTGTTATGTACGTGAATGTCTGAAAAATCGTCAAGGACCTGCGATTGCGGCAACTGATTATGTGAAAGGTTATGCAAATCAAATTCGTTCTTGCGTACCAATGTATTACTACACTTTGGGTACGGACGGTTTTGGTCGTAGCGATTCGCGCAAACGTTTACGCCGCCATTTTGAAGTTGATCGTTATTACGTCGCTATTGCAGCTTTGAAAGGATTAGCTGATATGAAGTTGATTCCACAAAGTAAAGTTGTGGAAGCGATTAATAAATATGACATCAATCCGGATAAACCTAATCCATTAACGGCATAAGGAGAAAGATTAAGATGCAAATCGAAAATCAAAAATCGAAAATCGAAAATGTTCTTGTGCCTGATATTGGTGATTTTTCCGACATACCGGTGATTGAAATACAAGCATCAGTTGGTGACGTAGTTGAAGCACAACAATCGCTCATTACTCTGGAAAGTGACAAAGCGACTATGGAAGTGCCTGCGCCATTTAGCGGAATAATTAAGGAAGTTTTAGTTAAAAATGGCGATACTGTTTCGCAAGGTAGCTTAATTTTTAAGATGGAAGTAACGAAAGAAATAACAAAAACGGCTGCTATATCCCACGTTGAGCCAAAAGTATCCGAGTTAGCAGCTTCTACCATGCAGGAAAGTATTTTAGTACCTGATCTTGGTGATTTTTCTAATGTGCCCGTCATTGAAGTCTTAGTTGCAGTAGGCGATAAATTTGACATCGACCAGCCGTTGCTCACATTGGAAAGCGACAAGGCAACAATGGAAGTACCAGCACCATTCGCAGGTACGGTTAAAGAATTAAAAATTAATGTAGGCGATGCGGTATCAAAAGACAATGTTATTTTAATCGCAGAATTTGATAATGTTGAATCGCAATTAAATAAACAAGTTGCAACAGTTAAAAAGACGCAATCTGAAACGCAAAAATCAGTTATTGAAAATGTCACTGTTCCCGATATTGGGGATTTTACCAATGTACCTGTGATTGAAGTACAAGTTTCTGTTGGTGATACAATTCAAGCCGAACAGCCATTAATTACTTTGGAAAGTGACAAGGCTACTATGGAAGTTCCTGCACCATTTGCGGGTGTGATTAGAGAGATACTGGTAAAGGCAGGCGATAGCGTTTCGGAAGGTAGTTTGATCTTCAGAGTCGAAACCACTGAGGGCAATAGTGCCGCACCAATCAAAAATCAACAACCAGCAGTTGCGTCTTCTCCAACTCCCACAGTTGAAAAATCAAAAGTCGAAAATACTTCGACTCGTGCGCAATTACGCGAACCTCAACACGCCCCTACGGCGCAGCCAAGTAGTCATCCCAGACAAACTGCGAAAGTCCACGCGGGACCTGCGGTGCGTAAATTAGCGCGTGAATTGGGTGTAAATTTAGCAAAAGTGACCGGTTCGGGTCGTAAAGGTCGAATTCTCAAAGATGATGTTAAAATTTTTGTAAAAACCGCTTTAACGCAAGGATTGCCGACAGCAGCCACACAAGTAGCTACGCCTACGCCGACAATGGGTATTCCCGACATTCCAGAGATTGATTTTAGTAAATTTGGTGAAATTGAAACTCAGCCTTTGAGTCGGATCAAAAAGCTATCAGGTCAGCATTTGCACCGCGCTTGGTTAAATGTCCCACACGTTACACAATTTGATGAAGCAGATATTACCGAATTGGAAGCATTTCGCAACAGTTTAAAAGCTGAAGCTGAAAAACAGGGAGTAAAAGTAACGATGTTGGCGTTTTTACTGAAAGCCAGTGTTGCTGCATTAAAAACATTTCCACATTTCAATGCTTCGTTAGATAAAACTAAAGAAAATTTAGTATTGAAAAAATACTATCACATTGGCGTAGCTGTAGATACAGCAAACGGCTTAGTTGTTCCCGTTATAAAAGATGTAAATTATAAGGGTTTATTCGATTTAGCGCGTGAATTGGGTGAAATAAGTAAAAAAGCCCGTGATGGTAAATTGTCGCCTAGTGATATGCAAGGTGGTACATTTACGATTTCTAGTTTAGGTGGAATTGGCGGTACGCAATTTACGCCGATTGTGAATGCACCTGAAGTAGCGATTTTAGGCGTGTCGCGTGCCAGTATGCAGCCTGTATATGATGAAAGTACGACGCATTTTGTACCACGTTTAATGATGCCATTTTCAGTCTCCTACGATCATCGAGTAATTGACGGTGCGGCAGGCGCGCGTTTCACGCAGTATTTAAGTTTTATTCTGTCCGATGTGAGACGACTATTATTGTAGTATTTGCAGTAAAAATAGAGGCTGTAGAAAAATTGTGCAAACAGCCTCTTGGAAAATAAATGACTTTAAATTGGGAATTTTTGCTTGTTACAGAAAAATATGGACTAATTTAATGCTTAAAGATATAATTCTAAAGCATGAACGCGGTTCTATTATGAAGAATGCAGCAAAAAATAGTCATTTATCCAATCAATTATGTGGTAAGTTACGCTATCCTAAGCCAGTTTGGAGAAACTGGTGTAGGCTTAAAATTAAATTAAAACTTACCTTGTTAAAATTAAACGATAAACCTAACTAATGATTTAAGTTTGGGTTAGCTTTAAATAACGGTGTGTTATGACAGAAAGCCTTGATAAAGAAATGGTGCAAACTGTTTTACAAGAAGCAGATTTACTGTTTAATCAAATGGATATAGAGCAAAAACTTGATAGTATGGCTACCGAAATAACAGATTTGCTCCAAGATGATTTCCCAATTTGTTTAAGCGTCATGCTAGGTGGTTTAATCTTTTCAGGTCAGTTGATAACCCGTCTACAATTTCCTTTAGAACTTGATTATATCCACGCGACACGTTACCGCGATACAACACAAGGTCATGATTTAGATTGGAAAAAACGTCCTAAATTGTGTTTAGAAGGGCGTGTTGTACTGGTGATGGATGATATTCTGGACGAAGGGATTACGCTACAATCTATTTTTGATTACTGCTATCAAGCAGGCGCGAGTAAAGTTTATGGGGCAGTGTTAGTGGATAAACAACGTGAGCGTAGTGGTTTAAAAAAAGCTGACTTTGTTGGGATGACCGTACCTGATCGCTATGTATTTGGTTATGGTATGGATTATAAAGGACATTTACGTCATGTGGCGGGCATTTACGCGGTGAAAGGCTTATGAGTGAATTAATTGCAATTATTGGTGGAACAGGTTTGACTACGCTAGAAGGTTTACGCATTACTCGCAAACAAGTGATGTATACGCCTTATGGTGAAGCGTCTAGCCCAATTACGCACGGTGAATATAATGACAAACCTGTCATATTTCTGCCACGTCACGGCTCACACCATACCATCCCACCACATAAAATTAATTATCGGGCTAATATTTGGAGTTTGAAACAATTAGAAGTAAAAAATATTATTGCTGTGGCGGCTGTTGGTGGCATTAATCTGAGTATGAAACCACAAGATTTAGTGATTCCGCATCAACTCATTGACTACACTTGGGGACGTAAACACACATTCTTTGAAGAAGGTAATGTGCAACATATTGATTTTACTGATCCATATACGCCAGCACTACGTGACAAGCTATTAACAGCGGCGCAACAATTGGATTTTCCCGTACATGATAAAGGTGTTTACGGCGCGACCCAAGGACCACGTTTAGAAACAATTGCTGAAATTGATCGTATGGAAAAAGATGGTTGTGATTTGGTAGGTATGACTGGTATGCCTGAGGCGGCTTTGGCGCGTGAGGCAGAAATTCATTACGCAACTTGTGCTTTGGTCGTGAATGAAGCCGCAGGACGTGGAGCTGAACAAATTACAATGGCAGAAATTGAGCGCAATTTACAAGGTGGGATTGAGCGAGTGCGAACATTGTTAGCGAAAGTATTCACTCTATAACTTAGAAAGTGATACAAGGTTGTAGCGTGTAAAACAATTTAATTGCGCCATATTTAAAATAATCGGTATTACTTGCAAAATAAGTTTTACACCTTTTTTTGGTATATCGCTTGCTGAAAAAAGTTTTCACCTTGATTTTACGGAGTTTTTTAGATGCTCAAAACCATTTGTTTGATTGGGTTTATCTTGACAAGTTTTTATGCAAATGCAGGTCAAATTCAACATATTCAGTTTGCAGATAAGCGATTAAATATTCAGCATACTGATTGCCAACCACAGCCTATTATTCAAGAACAAGTTAAATTAATTATCCCGCTTAAAAATTGCCAATCTTACGCAGATGAAATACATCTAACTGATTCTATTGTTAAAAAAATTCATTGGGCGCAGCACGATAAAACTACCGTTTGGGTGGTCGTAACCCTTGTACCCAATTATCAATTTGAGCAACAATCCAGTTTCAATCAGCTTAATATTTGTTTTCCACAATGCCAACAAACATTATTATGGCATACGCAATCTACTGTTCCTCAAGTTATTTTATTTGAATTAGGTGATATTCACTTCACCATGCCATTGCAAAATATGAAAATGAATGAGTTTATTGATAAATCTATCGGTTTTGTGCCAAAAGACGTTATTCGTGATGGTTTACCACATTTTAACTCTCAACGTGATGATTGGTTAGGTAAGCCTAGAAAACATAAAGGTTATGATATTTATACTAATCATATTAATGTGTTAGCGATGGCTGATGGTAAAGTAGATGAAGCAGAAGCTGGTAAATTATCTGGTTTATACATCAAGTTAAAACATGAAAAAGAAATTTATACAGTTTACGTGCATTTAACTCATATCGCAGTACAAAAGGGTGAGCAAGTTAAACAAGGTCAAATGATTGGACGGATTGACGGTGCTGCGGGTAATGCGGTACAGCCTCAATTACATATCGAAATTAAGCCAAATAATGAAAGTATTGATCCGCTTCCCCTGATTGAATTGTATTATCAAGATGACTTACTAATCAGCAAAAAAATCCAAGATGCAAAAAGTAAATTACCCGCATTGATTCGTTACCGTGAACAGCAATTACAGCAATTTTTACAACATCGTCAAGAATAAATGGATTTTGTAAAGCTAAGATAAAAGCACTTTTTTATCTATAAATTCCATTCTGATCATTTTTCTTTTGTTATAATAAAATTTTAGACCTTTTTATCTAAGTTAGCAGAGAGGGATGTATAAATGGAAAGACAAGAAGCCATGAGTTTAATGATTAAGCTATTAAAATTGATGCTAAAAGAAGGGGGATCAGATTTATTTATTACAGCAGGTTTTCCGCCTGCAATGAAAGCAAAAGGCAAGATGGTGCCTATGATGAAACAACCGCTGTCCGGTGAAGATTCTAAATCGCTGACTCAGTGTATTATGAACGATAAGCAACTTAAAGAATTTGAAGAGACTAAAGAATGTAATTTTGCGATTAGTCCGCCCGGTATCAGTCGTTTCCGCGTTAATGCTTTTATACAACAAGGTTTTCAAGGCGTTATTATACGGGCGATTGCGGCTGAGGTACCAAATTTTGACAAATTGGGTTTACCTGTTGTTTTAAAAGATGTTATTACTGCTAAAAATGGTCTTATTGTGATGGTAGGTGGTACAGGTTCAGGTAAATCAACCACGATGGCTGCCATGATTGACCATCGTAATAGTGAAAGTTATGGACATATTATCACCATTGAAGACCCGATTGAATATGTACATCCACACAAAAATTGTGTTATTACGCAACGTGAAGTAGGTGTTGATACGCGCAGTTGGGAAGCGGCATTGCACAATACTTTGCGTCAAGCACCTGATGTAATTTTACTTGGTGAGATTCGAGATGCGGAAATTATGAATTTTGGTTTAGAATTCGCGCAAACAGGGCATTTAGCGATGGCGACCTTGCACGCAAACAATGCTAACCAAGCAGTTGACCGTATTTTAGGCTTTTTCCCAACCGAGAAACAAAAGAAATTAATGCAAGATATTTCGCTCAATTTACGTTCAATTATTTCACAACGTCTAGTAAGAACGCCTTCTGGTGGACGGTGTGCGGCTATCGAAATTTTAATTAATTCGCCACTGATTGCTGAATTGATTGCAGCAGGTGACATTGGTGGCATTAAACCGATTATTGCAAAGTCGCGTGAATTGGGAATGCAGACCTTTGACCAAGCCTTATTTGACTTGCATGAAGAAGGTAAAATTGAATTGGAAGAGGCTTTGAAAAATGCCGATTCTGCCAATGAATTACGCTTAAAGGTTAAACTAGAAAGTAAGCGCGCAGGTGGTGAATTATCTACTGGTGGTTTAAGTTTAGAAGACAAAGACGAGGAATAATTTAATTACTCATCAGTTATAACGGTTTTGGAATGGATACAAAAAATAGGTGGAGTTACTTATATGTTTGTTGCACTTAGCAAATTTGCTATTGCCAATGAAATGGCTACCGAAGTAAAAGCGGCTTTTCAAAATCGTCCACGTTTGGTTGAAGAAAGTGAAGGATTCGTGCGTTTAGATGTCATCAGTCCTTTTGAAAAACCAAACGAAATTTGGTTAATAACTTATTGGGATGATGAGAAGAGTTATCAAAATTGGCACCGTAGTGACGAACACCGCCAATCACATCAGAATATCCCCAAAGGCTTAAAATTAATTCCTCAAGAAACTGAATTGCGATTTTTTAATTATATTTGTTCTTGATTACCTACAATCGTTTTAGTTTGACACGACACGTTGTCTGATTTAAAAATTTGAGTGTTACGCAGTTCAAATAAAAATTTTACGCTATTCAAAGCGTTATATTTTCACGCCCATTTTGAATAGTTCAATAAAATCAATCAATTGACACATCAACTGCGTAACATCTGTACTTTATGAACTCAGTTCGAGTTTAACTTTATATTTTTCGCATAGACCGGCTAGGTAGTTACGAAAAAACCAAAAAATCGCCGACGATGTAATTTATCTAATATTAAAAATTATTTTATAGATAATAAATCATAAAAACAACGTTAAGATACCAGTATACCCATATAAACGCTGATGTGAAATTTCACCATTCGCAAAAAATCCAATCAGCGGAAAATCCCCCAATACTTCTTGAATTAATTTCATTTCTTGCGAATCTTTGCCAAACAGGCTCTCACCGCGTCCCAAACAAGAAATATACACACCGCCTTTAAGCATTTGTCCCTGTAAATCCCGTTTTAAACTATTTAAAATTTTAATTAAATCTTCTTTAGCACTGCGTACATCACGTTTAGCGAATAAAATTGGTGTACCTGCACTAACAAAATCACCAATTGCCATTAATTGATGTTCGGGATCAAGCGCAATAATATTGCGTACCATATAATCACCAATATCCGATCCTTGAATAGGTAATGCCGTAAAAATTTGTCCCGCGATTTTGTGCAAATCCTTAGCGTATTCCTCACCAATATCTTGTTTAAATACTTGTAATGCAGGTAAATTATCAATACGCACAATAATATTACGATCTGCTTCAGTAATTTCGTGGCGTTTACCGATAATGCTACAGCCTTGCGTTAAACGTGTTGACACGGTTACTGCGCTGGAAAAAATAACACCAGATACGTCCAAATCATCGTCTACCAATACATCATTAGCAATTTGTGGATGACGGCTTTGCTGTTTATGCGAGCTAGTCAAACCACCTACAAGAAAACCATCGCCTAAATTTTCTCCTAGTTGTACAATCAATTCTGGTAGTTCGCTATTACGTGGATTGGCGTGGACGATGCCAAATAAAGGAATTTTACTATCTACCCAAGATTGATGTTCCAATACAAATTTTTCTAAACCGTTGTCTTGTTCGTCTACGTGAGTAAAAACTTTAAACGAACCTTCAGGAAATTCACCGACCATTGCAACGATTGCAGGTACATTAAAATATTCTTGTCCCGTGGCACAAATTCCGATTGCAACTGTGCCAACCCAATTAGTAATACCTGTTTGTTGTTGAAAATAGTAGGTAATGTGACTAATATCATTTTCAAAATGATCTGTAATATATAAAAAACCTAGATTTTCATGGTTTAATTTGCCTATTTGTTTTAAACAATTTATCGCCGCTTCTTCCCAATTTAAGGCATTGGCATGACCATATTTGAATTGACTCATTAAGTTTTCCTTGTAAATAATTTATTGAATATCACAACTATGAACTGATTTAGGCATGTAGTTGTTGTACTGAATTTTTTTATATAAATTGGGATGATGAATAAGTATTTAAATATTGGAATTATCCATTTTTACTTAACTTAATGGCATTGACGCTTCTCCTCGCCATCCTGACAGATTGAGATTCTCGCACAATTTTGATTGTGAGGATAACACATAATTTTTTGCGTTTTTCTGCTGAAAAATCGCTTTTATCTAAACATTAAGCTGATATAGTGCTATCTTTGTATTACAATTCCTGTTAAATTTGACCACAAACACAAGGAATATTTTTAATATGTTATTACGCAACCCACTTTTTTTACTACTACTATTCAGTAGCACTTCTACGATGGCGGCTGATTTGGCTTGTCCAGATTACACTGGCTATTACTTCGGTACGCCTACAGCCGAAGAGCAAGTGCATTTGGAATTAATCAACCGTGCGCGTGCCAATCCTACCGCAGAGGCAAAAATTTACGGTTTGAGCAGCGTGACCGAAGGAGTAGACAGCAAGGATTTATCCAAAATGTCAACCTCCGCGATGCAGCCTTTAACTTTCAATTCCAGATTGAATAAAGCCGCGCGACTACATTCCCAAGATATGGCAACCAATGAGTATTTTGAACATATTTCTCTAAATGGCGACAATCCTTTTAAGCGGATTAAAGCACAGAGCTACAGTTACAAAAGAGCAGGTGAAAATATCGCTTATCGATCTAGCACAGGTAAACTTGATAAAGCTGAAACCAGTATCAAAATGCACGGAGATTTATTTATCGATGCAAGAGTAGCAGGTCGCGGACATCGTGTAACTATCCTAACGCCTGATTATAAGGAAATTGGTATTGGTATGGCATCCGGTGTGCGCAAACAAGTTTATAACACCTACTACATTACTGATGATTTTGCCGCAAGTTCTAGCAGTGCTTGCCATTTTATTACGGGTGTGGTTTACGACGATGCTAACAAAGATAATTTCTACACTGTTGGAGAAGGAATAAAAGATGTACGAATTAGCATCGAAAACAGCAGCTCAAGCGGGAAAACAGCAAGTTCAGGTGGCTACGGCATTCCCGTAGAAGATGGCACTTACAAAGTTACTTTTACTCATAGCACACATGGCACCTATTCAAAAACCGTTAAAGTAAGCGGTAAAAGTGTGAAATTGGATGCGTTGGCTGCTAAATTTTCAAGTGGTAGTGCCGGTGACGACGACCCAAATACAGGTGACGATACACCGAATCCCGGTGATGACGACCCAGATACAACCGTTCCAGAGTATGCTGTTTCCACTTATGATGTTACTTCAACGATGTTATTGATTAAAGCAATGGCAGCAGACGGGTATACGGAAAAATATGATGTCAGCGCAAAATATGCACCCATTAGTACCTTGAGTAAAACTGAAATCAATACGATTCAGGCAAAAGTACAAGCCATTACCCAACTCACTGGCGATGCTAATAATATGAGTGTATTTAAATTAACAACTGATATCAAACCTGTACAATCGGAGATTCATGGCGCGACCTACACCATGCCAGCTCTTATTGCAGTACACGATTTGCATGTTATGCAAGGCAGCACTATTGCGAATAAACTAGAAGTATTGTTTATTTACGTTGAAGTTAATGGAAGTGGTTATCTTGTTATTTATGGTACAAAACAGAAATAGCTTCTAAAATCCTTATCCAAAATTGCATTCTTACTGCGTACAAAGCAGAAACTTTGCAAGACTTTTCAAGTAAGTAAGGAGTCAGTAATAGTATATTCATTTTTTCATAAAGATGGAAAATTATACTGACTTCTTTCATTCCGCGATTTATTTTCTTCTACTACTTCACGAACCTTGCTCCTTACTCACATTAGGCAGCTAACGGAATTTTCACCATATTTCCAATCGTATTTCACATTCTTCTGCTTTCATCTTCATAGTTTACCATTCATGTCTCTACCTTGCTATTATAATGACATATCCTAGCTACCCTAGCTAGGTAGTTACAAATTTAGATAATGCGCGAAAAATGAAACAAAAAGGTTTTTCTATAAGTGATATTGCTCAATGGTTCGGACACTTTTTTAAAGCATATAATAAAATCAATAACTTACGAAAGAACGCTTATATTTGTAACTTATTGAAATATTTAATAATTCACAAAAACTGTCCGAAGTATTGATTGATTGGGATGGTATTTATCTGATAGCAGGATATAGAACTGGTTTGAAATCTTAATAAATAGCCGACATTCCGCACGTAACGCAAAAAAAGTTTATTTTAGTTCTGAAAACTCTGAAAAAGTTTGTAAGTCATTGATTTTAGGTGGAGCGTATTTGCATAAGTGATTGATTTTATTATAGGCAAAAAAAGTTTTTCAGAGTTCTCAGTGAAAAACTAAACAGCTTCTCACTAAAAAATAATGTAATTTTGTGGACGCAAATGCGTCCCATTTTTCTGACTCCTCTAAAAATCTTTACTGATCTTAAAGAATGTAGAGGACTTCAGGTTATCCAGATCAGTATCTGCGTAATTGATAGACACATCAAAAAACTTCGGGATGGAATAAGAGAGACCAACACCGTAATTCGTATAATCTTGCGCGCCTTTTTCGTCATCACTATAAATCTGATGACCCGCATGAACATTAAAAGCAATTCCCTGCCCCAGTTGCTGATTTAATCGCAACTCAAGGTAGTGTGCTTTTCCGCTTTCCCCAAAGGCTTCAGGTGAATAGGCATATTTGAATCCAAGGGCACTATTGGCTTTTACATACCCCAAGTTTAAAGAAACCTCATGACTGTCATAGTTAAATTTACTATTCGCATCTGGATAGCTGTAGTAAGTCCATTCTAAGCCGTAACTCACACCCGTAGGTAACTGCTGGGCGTAACCCAAAGAATAATCAATCTCAATATGTGCTCGATCCTCAACTGGGGCCTCACTAAAATTGAGATTAGATGCCCACATCCCAGCATACAGCCCACTTTCATGATTAACACGCAAAGCACCCTGTACTGCAGGACCCTCATTTGTTTGGGTAACACCTCGAACCAAATAATCTGTTGTAAATGACAAATTTCCACCCACACTAAACGAATCATTAAACGCATAAGATGGGAAAAAACAGATCCCCAAAGCACTCCCGATTAAAATTTTAGAAAATAGTTTCAACCTTTCTCTCCTTAATTATATTAATGAATAATGTTTTTAATACACAGCTTATTTATCAGCAGAGAAAAATCAAGCAAAAAATAAACCGATTATGTAGGAAATATCACTTGTAAATCCGTTAAAAAAAGAGCAGAGAAATTTCTTATTATTCCCAACATCATTCGTCCTGTCATCGAAAGCACAGCCTCACTTATCAATATTAGGTGACGCAAACTATTTGCGTCTAATTGACTACAACAACATAATAAAATTGTGTTAATCTCGTTCATGAGCAATTGGATAATAAAAAGTTGTGAATTTGTAATTTTTACTCTTTACCCTAATTGCTTTTTTTTATTAACCTTTGGCGAAGGTATTGTCAAACCAACAGCAATAAAATAGGTTGACGCTTACAACATTCACCACCATACCGTATCAAATAGCAACGGAGTAACAAAAATGCAATTATTGAGTTTTTTATTTTTGTGTAGTTTAAGTGTAATTTTACAAGCCAACCCATTACATTATAAACTAGACATACAAATCAACGGGCAAAAACTGTATGGACAAACCCATATATCAGCGACTGTTTCCACAGATTTAACGTTAGATTTAACTGATTTAACCCAAGTTGAAATCGATCAAAAACCCTTTTCCCAAACTAAGTTTGTGACTCATTTAACTCCCCAACAATCAATAAACATTAAATTTGAGTTGCATCCAGAGCCGAATATTATCAATACTTCACATATTTTTTTAACCACAAACTGGTATCCACAACCACAGCAACTAGCCATTTATCAACTAACCGCAATTTTACCAACTGGTTTTATCGCCAATGCAGAAGCTGATATTATACAACACCAATCACTTGAAAAATCAGAATATTTTCGTTTTAAATTCGATTATCCTATAGACTCAATTCATTTTATGGCAGCAAAAAATTATGTAGTAAAACAACGTAAATATAACAATATACAATTACAAACCTATTTTTTTCAAAAAGATGCCTATCTCGCAGATACTTATTTAGATTATGCGCAACAATATATTGAAATATATGAAAAATTATTAACTCCTTACCCATACCAACGTTTTGCAATTATAGAAAATATCGCACCAACAGGTTATGCAATGCCAACCTACACGTTATTAGGACAAAGTGTGATAAATCTACCTTTTATTGTTAAAACTTCGTTAGGTCATGAAATTTTACATAGTTGGTTTGGTAATATGGTATACGCAGATTTTGAAAAAGGTAATTGGTTAGAAGGGATTACTACCTATTTAGCTGACCATTATTATAAAAAATTAACTGGCGAAGATAGCAATTATCGTAAAAATATTTTATTACAATATCAGGCTTATGTAACCGATGAAAATAGCTTAACTATCAAACAATTCCGCGTTAGAACAAATAAAGCACAAAGCAATGTCGGTTACGGAAAAACAATGATGTTATTTCATCAATTACAGAATTTAACTGGTGAACAGGTATTTTTACAAGTATTACGAAACATATTACAACAATATGCGCATCAAAAAGTGTCTTGGCAACATATTGAAGCTGCTTTTGAATCTGAAACGCAACAAGATTTAACAACGTTTTTTCAGCAATGGCTTACTCGTAAAGATATTGCTGATTTTATCGTTAAAAACGTACAATTTTCTATTATACAAGGTCAACAACAACTGCATTTTACGGTTGAGCAACAAACTGAAAAACCATATTTACTGCGTCTACCCGTTGTAATCGAAGATGTAACGGGACAGCATAAACAATGGATTGAAGTTACTGAAAAACAACAAGATATTAAGCTTAGTTTACAAGCACCACCACAAACGGTTTATATTGATCCTGACTATGATGTTATGCGAAAATTAACGGAAATTGAGAAAACACCGATTTTAGCAAATATTTTAGCAAAAAATGCCGTTTTAGTTGCAATTAAATCAGATGAAATCCCCCTATATCAACCAATAATTAATGGGTTAGAAATTGAAAATGTAACTTATGTTGAACCAGAAGAAATCACTTTTGTTGAATTACAGCAAAATACAGTAATTATTGCGGGAGAAGATAATTTAGCCCTCGCTATGTTACGCCATTCAACAGCAAAACCAGAGCAAGACATTGTATTACAAGTTTATAAAAATCCTTACAATTTTCAGCATAATGTATTATGGCTATATGCTAAATCGTTAAAAGCCTGCGAAGCCGTAGCACATCGTATTGCGCATTATGGTCAATATTCGCAATTAAGCTTTAATCAAGAACAAAATATACAAAAAACGATTGTAAAAACTAGCAATGGAATGCGTATTTATCGAGCTGAACCAAGTTATGTGCAACAACCTAAACAAACAAAAACGTTGCGGCAATTATTGCCTGAATTAGCGCAAAAATCTATCATCTACATTGGTGAACAACATGATAAATTTGCTCATCATTTAAATCAACTTGCTATTATTCAATATTTACACGAAAAAGCTTATCCAATTGCAATTGGTATGGAAATGTTTCAGCGTCCTTATCAACAAGCTTTAGATGAGTATATTGGTGAAATGAGCAATGAAAAGGATTTTTTGCGTGAATCAGCTTATTTTACAAAATGGGGCTTTGATTACAATCTGTACAAACCAATTATAGATTATGCACGTCATCATGCTATCCCATTGATCGCGTTGAATATTGAGGGCGACGTAACACGTAATGTTGCTCAAGCTGGCATTCACAATTTAGTGGAAAATTTACTATATGATGTACCTGAATATTTAGATTTTACTGATTTGCATTATCAGCAAGATTTGTATGATGTATTTAGTTTTCATCAAGGTCGTCAGCAATTTGAGTACTTTTTACAAGCGCAAACCCTATGGGACGAAACAATGGCAAATTCGATTGATGAATTTTTGCAATACAATCCTGATATGAAAATGGTTGTTTTAGCTGGAAATGGGCACTTACGTTATGATTATGGCATTCCAAAGCGAGTTTTTGAACGTAACCAATTGGATTATATAACGATTTTGCAAGATGAAATATTAGATAATGATATTGCAAGCTATGTGCTGATGACTAGTGAAGTTATGGGTAAAAAAGCACCTAAATTAGGTGTAATGATTGAAGAAATCGAAAATCAGCTTAAAATTACACATGTTTTAGAAAATAGTGTGGCACAACACGCTGAATTAAAAGCTGGTGATATTATTCTCAATTTACAAAATATTGATATAAAGAGCGCATCAGATTTAAAATATGCTTTGTTTTATGTGGAATCGGACGCTAAACTGCAAATTTTGCGTAATGAGCAAACTATAAGTAAGATTTTGCAGTTTGAATAATCAAAGGACTAGCAGTCCCGTCGTGGATTGCGAGTCCTAATACATCCCTAATCAACAGCGCAAGCAGGACAACCGCCAGCATTGGCTGCACAGGCTGGAGCTGGTTTGTTTTTAAAATCAGTTTCATACCAGCCGTTACCTTTTAATTGAAAACCACCTACGGAAATAAGTTTGCGTAGACTATCTTTACTGCAATTTGGACACGTAACCAATGGTGCATCACTCATTTTTTGTATTTTTTCAAGGTGATGACCACAATCATCACAAGCATATTCATAAATAGGCATGAGCGTATTCCTCGCTATATTGTTAATAAAACTCAATTTTTGTAAGCCAAACATCGCAAGTGTTAGATAGTGACGAGTTCAGTAAAATCAAGTAGTTTATTTGAATTTTTGCATAATTTGGCTATTTTGGGAAAAAGGGGACACTTTCCTTTTCTTGAACGTTAATAAAAAAAGCAGCACTCCAATTAAAAAAATATGATAAAAAACCAACTTAATACATTAAAAACAATTATTAAAGACACAATGCGCGTTGATCAATTCCAATTTAATAAGCGTGTGCGTCAACTACAAAAAAAACTAGATATTCAAAAAATTGAAAAACTAGCGGCTGATATTGAAATATCGCTTAAAAAACGCCAGCAACGCCTACAAAACTTACCTAAACCACAATTTGATGATGATTTACCTATTTCTGAACATCGAGATGAGATAGCGCAATTAATTCAAAATAACCAAGTGGTAATTATTGCGGGTGAAACAGGTTCAGGTAAAACGACGCAGATTCCAAAAATTTGCCTTATATTACAAAGAGGTATTGCAGGTTTTATTGGTTGTACCCAACCAAGACGGATTGCAGCCCGTAGTATTGCTGACCGTGTGGCAAGTGAATTACAAACCCCTTTGGGTCATGCGGTGGGCTACAAAGTGCGTTTTGCCGACCGTCTTAGTGAGCAAACTTATATAAAATTTATGACTGATGGAATTTTGCTAGCAGAGACTCAAAATGATAAGTTTTTAGAGCAATATGATACATTAATCATCGACGAAGCACATGAGCGTAGCCTCAATATTGACTTTTTATTAGGGTATTTGAAAAATATTCTACCAAAACGTCCTGATTTGAAAATTATTATCACATCAGCAACTATTGATACTGAACGATTTTCCAAACATTTTGACGATGCACCTATTTTACAGGTATCTGGACGAACTTATCAGGTTGAAGTGCGCTATCGTCCACTTAATACTCAAAATGAAGATGAACAAGACCGCGATATGCAGCAAGCAATTGTAGATGCTGTTGATGAAATTTCACATTATGATAAAAATGCAGATATGCTTATTTTTCTTAGTGGAGAGAGAGACATACGTGAGACTGCTGAAATCCTACGCAAACATAAATTACAAAATACTGAGATATTACCACTTTATGCTCGTTTATCCAATCAAGAACAAAATAAGGTATTTAATCCTGATTCGCAACGACGCATTATTTTAACGACTAATGTAGCAGAAACCTCATTAACCGTCCCGCGTATCAAAGCCGTGATTGATACCGGTTTGGCGCGGATTAGTCGCTATTCAGTACGCAGCAAAGTACAACGCTTACCAATTGAAAAAATTGCACAATCTAGTGCAAATCAGCGTAAAGGTCGCTGCGGACGGATTGCAGAAGGGTTATGTATTCGTTTGTATTCTGAGCAGGATTTTAACCAGCGTTCAGAATTTACTGAACCAGAAATTTTACGCACTTCATTAGCATCAGTAATTTTACAAATGTTAGCTTTACGTTTAGGTGATATTGAAAATTTTCCATTTATCGAGCCGCCTAATCGCAAGGCAATTAAAGATGGTTACAATTTGCTCATTGAATTGGGCGCAGTGGATAATAATAGAAAAATTACTGAAATTGGTCATCAACTGGCAAAAATGCCGATTGACCCTAGAATTGCAAGAATGATTCTTGCTGCTAAACAAGAGGGTTGCCTACATGAGGTGCTGATAATTGCTAGCGCATTAAGCATTCAAGACCCACGAGAGCGTCCACTTGATGCACAAGAATCGGCAGACAATGCGCAACGTCAATTTAAAGATGAACGTTCAGATTTTCTCAGTTTTATCAAATTATGGGATTTTTACCAATATAATGCAAAACATCTATCTAAAAATAAATTACGCACACTCTGTCATGAGCATTTTTTATCTTATTTGAGAATGCAAGAATGGTTTGATATACATCGGCAATTGACTGATTTAGTCGGGCAATGGGGTTGGCATCTTAATGATATTAAAGAAATTTTTAAATTAGAAAAAGCTGAATTTTTGGCAGTTTATGATGCAATTCATCGCGCTTTATTGTCAGGTTTGCTAGGTAATATTGCTTATAAATCTAAAGAAGACTATTATCAAGGTGCACGCAATACTAAACTTTTTATTTTTCCCGGATCGGGCTTATTTAAAAAACAGCCTAAATGGATAATGAGTGCAGAACTAGTTGAAACTTCGAAATTATTTGCACGTTGTGTAGCGAAAATTCAACCGGAATGGGTGGAAAATTTAGCACAGCATTTATGCCAAAAATCTTATTTTGAACCACATTGGGAGAAAAAAGCTTCACAAGTCGCTGCTTTTGAAAAAATAACCTTGTATGGTTTAACTATTGTACCGAAACGAAAAATTAATTTTGGTGCAATTGACCCGCAAGTATCGCATGAAATTTTTTTGCGTCAAGCCCTAGTCACTGGTGATTTTTATTCTAACGCTCCATTTTTTAAGCATAATCAGCAACTTTTCAACGATATTGAGCGCATGGAGCATAAAGCACGGCGGTTAGATATTTTGGTAGATGACGAGGTAGTTTATCAATTTTACGCTGAACGTGTGCCTGAGCATATTTATAGTGGTCACGGATTTGAAAAGTGGCGTAAACAAGCAGAACAAGATAATCCAGAATTATTATTTTTAACTGAAAAAATCTTAATAACACAAGTCGCAGATATTGTTACTGAGAAAAGTTTTCCAGATTTTATATTTATCAATGAGATAGAATTATCACTTTCCTATCATTTCGAGACAGGTCATGAACGTGATGGCGTTACTGTAGATGTGCCTTTAGCCTTATTAAATCAACTTAAAGCAGAGACATTTGAATGGTTGGTTTTAGGATTGTTAGAGGAAAAAATTACCGCTTTATTAAAAAGTTTACCTAAACAGTTACGAAAATTATTTGTACCTGTACCAGATGTGGCAAGAGATGCGTTTTATGAGTTAAAAAATAAATATTATCAAGAAGTTAATAATAGTTTTCAATCAGGCTTATATGATAGTTTATTACATTTTTTACATCGGCGTAAAGGGTCGCCATTACCTAAAGATGCGTTTGATTTAGATCGGTTGCCAGATTATTTATTTATGAATTTTCGTTTGATCGGTATGGACAATGAGATTTTGGCAACCAGTCGAAATTTAACAATATTACAGACTGAATGGGGAAATTTTGCTAGTCAACAAGCGCAACAGAAAATTGCGGATAAAAGTGGTTTAGAGCGAAAAAATATTAAACAGTGGAATTTTGGTGATTTACCTGTCAGTGTGGATTTGGTAGTCGATGAGGTTGCAGTGCAAGGTTTTCCAACTTTGATTGATCAAGAAACACAAGTTGATTTAACAGTTTTGGATAATCCTGAATTGGCAAAACAGCATTTTTATACAGGATTACGCCGCTTGTTTTTATTTAATATTGCGGCGAAACGTTTGGTTAAGCAAATGCCAATTAGTCATCAAATGTGTTTACGTTACATGCACTTAGGAAATAGTGAGCAGTTAAAACAAGATGTATTAATTGCGGCGGTGGATGCAGTGTTTTTGTATGAGCCATTGCCACGTACACAAGCGGATTTTGAAAAGCGTCTTAATGAAGGTAATAAGCAATTGATGATAATTGCTAATGAGTATGCACGTTATTTGGAGCAAACTTTAATTGCATATAATGATGTGATTCAAGCTTTAAATAATTGTAAACGTAGTAGTCGTAATGTTACAGAAATTCGCCAACATCTGCATTCGCTGGTTTATTCTGGATTTGTGCAAAAAACGCCATTAATTAATATGAAACATTGTCCGCGTTATGTGAAAGCGTTGGGTTTACGGTTGCAGAAATTAGAGCAAATGCCCACTAAAGATGATATGAAAGCAACACAAATCCGTCCATTTTGGGAAAATTATCGAAAAGCTATAGAAAAAACACAAAATCCTAGCCAAGCGTTATTGGATTTTCGTTGGACTTTGGAGGAGTTAAATGTCGCAATTTTCGCGCAGGAGTTGAAAACACCGCAACCAATTTCGATTCAGCGTGTGGAAAAAATATGGAAAGCTGATTTTTCATAGGATTGACACATTGAGCGGTTTTAAAAAATTTTTGGCAAACTTTAATTTTTTTAATTTATCAGCATTATTGAATAGATTTTAACCACTGTTTAGCCTCTTCTAATGAAGGATAAATTTGTACTGTAAACGTGCCATATTGGGTGGTTTGGGTCACGTAGCGATTTAATGCCGCATTGCCAAAGGCATCTTGCGACATAACAAAAGCCTCGTGTTGGATGCCAATCTTGACGTATAAGTGATTTACTTCTTGTACCACCCAATCTAAATCGGCTCGTGAAATGGCACCTAAAGTCCTCGTGTCTGCCAACAAGGGTAATTTGAGGTAAGATGGGCGATATTCTTTGCCAACTTCTAGTAATTTAAAGATATTTTTTCTAAAATCTGCACTCGAAATATAACCATGCCATTCATTTACCAAACATGGCACACTTTCGTCTATGTAGAAGCGTACATTTTTAGTTGCGTGCAATATATCCGACATATTCCCTTCCATAAATTTATTAGCGATGAAAAAAATTTGCTAAAATCAATTTTAATATATCTAACTCCTAAATGAAATTTGAGTATGAGATATAAAATGCAGTCAATATCCTGTTTTCATGCTATATTTTAGATAGTTGTTCGTTGTCACTTTTTGCGATTATTTGGTAAATTGGAGACGGGCTTTATTCCATACAAACCGATTTTCATCTGCAAATGCACCACCTTCCGGACTTGATCCAGCATTCAGTGAATCGGAATTTCAAGGCTTTGCGTATGGTAATTTTCATGCTTTGTGCTTTATTATAGCTAAGTGACTAATTTAAATTTAGGCGTTACGCAGTTCAAATAAAAATTTTATTCTATTTTCACTTGCATCGAATGGGCGCGCCTGTTGTGCTTATATCCTCGCCATGAACGACGGGGTTTTACGCATTGTTAGATAAAAAAAATTATTTTTATAATAATACCAACATTGGAGAATTTATCATGACCCCTGCAATTAAAGTTGCGAAGATAGCAAAAATTGAATATCTCATACACGAGTACCATCATGACAACAATGTCGATTCTTATGGTGAAGAAGCTGCTCAAGCATTAGGTGTGAATAGCCAACAGGTGTTTAAAACGCTATTAATCAGTGCGCCCGATTTGAAAGACAAAATGGCAGTAGGTATTGTGCCCGTTAGTGGGCAGTTGGATTTAAAAGCGATTGCGCGACAGTTAAAAATTAAAAAAGCGGAAATTGCTAATCCACAAGATGCTGAAAAAATTACCGGCTATGTTGTCGGTGGAATAAGTCCTTTAGGTCAGAAAAAACGCCTAAAAGTAGTATTGGACGAAACTGCGCTTGATTTTGATACGATTTATATTAGCGCAGGCAAACGCGGTTTAGAAATTGAGCTGAGACCAAGTGATTTAATTGCTTTGTGCCAAGCGGAAGTTAATAAAATTAGAAAATGAATCTGCTATCAAAATAACGCTATTTTGGCAGAAGAAGCTACAACATCTATTTCAAAATCTATTTCAAAACAAACGACTAGACTATACCGATATAACAAGATTGGTATAGTGCAACTAGCGTTGTGTTTGGCTAAATAAATTGCGATAAATCATATTAATTTTATTATCTATGCTGTAAAGAATTGCAAAAATAACAATTTTAATAATTGATAATATCAGTCACTGGGTTGTATAACGAGGAGATAAATTGATGTGCTTACTCATATAAATGCGTAATTGCTCATAAAATTCGCTAGAATTTTCATTTGTGTATTCAAATGTTTGCTGTTGCGCAGTACTGGTTTTGTTTTTTTCTTGAAATGATAATTGAATTAAATACGGTTGTTCAGGCTGTTCGGGCGAATTGGCTTGAATAATGATTTCTAAATGTTCGTATAATTTAATTGCTGGGGTAGTCGTGGTATTTTCAGCGATTGGCACGCGAATCACAGATAAACGTGAAGTTTGTAAAATTTCACTGATCATTGCATAAATCTCATCTAATACACTTTGTTCTCGAATAGAACCACGTAACAGAATTTCCACACTTTTGACCGCAGGCGTTAAATTACGCAATTCAATTTCTTGTTTTGCCGATATAGCAGTCGGTTGTAATTCAATAGATTCTTTTTCAGCCGATATGGCAATCGGTTCTTTTTCAATCGGTTCTTCCGCTGAGAGCTTGAGCGGCTCCAAATTTTCCACCGGCAATGCAATGATTCGGTTGGTGCTTAAAATATTGGAAATGGCTGGATGCGCGTCAATATCTAAATCTAACGGCGAATTGTACTGAATAGTTGATGTTTGCTTATTTTCTGGGCTAATCGTTGCGTCGGACGACGAACGGACTTCTAAATCAAGCAATTTGGTAAAATGCTGCTGCAAGGCGTGATACAGTAAATCAGCATCATCAGGAAAATAAATAAAACGCTGTTTTTTTTCAGATCGTCCTTTTAATTTAGTACGCAAGTCAAACGAGTAGGAGCGACTATTTTCACTATCTGGCGTAGGCATAGAAATATGTATATCCAAACGTTCTAACGTAGGAATCACAACGCTGGCTGTTGGGTCTTCCGTCGTTGGCACGCGCACGACGTGTAGCCTAGAAGTTTGCAAAATTTGTGAAATTAAGCCGTATACGCGCTCTAAATGCGGCATGACAGACTTTGCACCTTGTAAACTAATATTGACAGTTTTGACGGTAGGTGTGAAATTGCGCAATTGTAGCTCGCCATGACCTGCTTGCGCCAACGCGGTGAATAGCAATAATATCACGCCGTAACTCCAACGGGTTAAGCCCATTGCTTTTGTCATCATCTGAATCCTCACAGTAGTTAAAGACAGTCTGCCTTAGCATAATTGTATTAAAAAAATTTAACCTTTAAAAATCAATAGCTTGAAAAACTATAATTATGTTTTAACTGTATGATTTTAAAAATATTTTTCTTGAGGCAATTGTTCCATTCACTTAACCCTATCACAAAATATCATTGAAGCGTACAATTGGAAAGTGTTTGAGTTAATTAATCTATTAATAAATCATGCTGCATCAACAGACTACATTTATCGCCCCACAACACGAACACCGCCTATTAGGCTTAGTCTTAATTAGCTTACACATTGCGCTATGGCTAAATGTACATGATATTGCGTTACGTGTTTTATTTTTTCTACATTTCAGCGCATTCCTATTATGGCAACCTTTGTGGGAAAAACGCAATCCACTTTCATTAAAAAATGTTGTACTTCTTAGTATCAGTGCCATTATTTTCTTGATTTACATTAATTTATGGTTGATTGGTCTATGGATATTAGTTTTATTGGGTTTATTGGGTGGGCGCGATCTCGCCAAACCACAGGATAGATTTATTAATGTCGTCGCTATTATTTTTATAAGTTTTCAACTGTTTGTTATCATTTTGCCCAGTTTATTTATTTTTGCTGATTTAAGCGTAACGCGGTACAGTTTTAGTAACTTAATGTGGTTGAATTATACAACATTAACTGTTCCGATTTTATTTTTATTGATTCCCGCCGATAAATCGACTGAACATCGTTACTACATCGATTTTTTTCATGGTTTAACCGTGTCATTAATTATTATTGTCGTAGCATTAGGTAGTTTAACGATGATGTACCATCAAAATAATAGTTATCCATTAGCAGTATTTCAAACCTCTTTTGCGGCTACCTTTTTTATTTTTATAGTCAGTTGGTTATGGGTAATTTTTGATAGTAAAAATACGATTGATGAATTGTGGACACGACATTTATTGAATATTGGTAGCTCATTTGAGCTATGGTTAGAAAATTTAGCGCAACCACGAAATTATAAAGGTTTAACGCCGCGTGAATATTTGGAATCCGCCTTAGAAAAATTAGCATCTTTACCCTGGATACAGGGTATTTCTTGGTACTCGGTATATGGTGAAAATATGCTAGGGAAAAGCTCAAATAATCAACTCGTTATTTCGACTCAATCTTTAGAAGTCACAGTGTATTCACGTTATCGAATTAATGCCAGCCATTCTTTTTTAATTAAATTATTAGTACAATTAGTTGAGCATTTCCATCAAGCAAAACGTCGTGAAGAGGCATTTGCGCAACAGGTACATTTGCAAGTGATTCATGAAACTGGAGCGAAATTAACGCATGATATTAAAAATTTATTGCAATCTTTACAAGCAATTAGCTCAGTGATTGAAAGCAGTAAACCTAATGAGTTTGGTGATACACAACGTTTGTTACAGGGACAAATGCCACATTTAACGCAACGCTTAAAACGAACTTTGGACAAGTTGCAAAAACCACAAGAATTGCCTTATACCACTGTACCATTAAATTTGTGGTGGGGAAATTTAAAAGCGCGTTATGCCAAGCGTCATATTAGTTTTGTCGAGGAAATTCGCAATAATCATCTACTGATTCCAGAAGATTTATTTGATAATGTGGTAGAAAATTTATTACAAAATGCTTTGTCGAAACGTAAGCGTGAACCGGAGTTACAAATTGAAGTCTCTTTGTATGCTGACGATGATAAGTTACGTTTGACTGTGTGTGACGACGGTACAGCTATCCCAGAGCAAATTGCAGATACATTAATGCTAAAACCCGTTGCATCAAAAGATGGTTTTGGTATTGCCTTGTATCAAATGGCTAAACAATTAATGGGTTCTGGTTATCAAGTTTCATTATGCCGTAATATTGCCGGTGAAGTATGTTTTGATTTGGTAAATGAAGAGGAAAAATAGTAGATTGTATGCTTGCTTACTTACATCAAACTCAGATTAGCTATAGCAATAAACAAACTTTATATGCCTTTAATAATTTACCTAAGAAGTTTTACGACATTTTTGATAGACTAAAAAGCATGAGAGTTGTGATTTTGTGATTCAATCACCGTCATAATCTTTATTTTAATTCCACTTTTTTAAATAGGAAGGTTTGAATTATGACAAAGCCCAATCCACCCGATATGCCCAATGTATCCAATCTGGTAAAACCTTTTATCCCATTGATTACAAAATCAGTAATCGTTTTATTTCTTATCATATTCGGCTTGATGTTCTTAGGTTCATGGTATTTTGAGACGCAAGCAGGTCACACTTATTTCTACCAAAATACTTTGACCGGCAAAACAGATGTTTACACAGAACCCGGTGTACATTTGCGAATGCCTTACTTCTCTAAAACGACCGAGTATAAGCAAGTGATGACAGTAGGTTTTGGTGAACAGGATAGCGTAGTAACTCGTGCCGCCCGCGAAATTAACGTGCGTTTTGCTGATACTTATACCGGATTAATTACAATTACATTCCGCTTTAAGCTACCAGTCGATAAAGAAAAAATTAAAACGATGCACCGTGAATTCCGTAGTTTTAACAATCTCGTTGATGCTCTATTAACCAAAACGGCACGCGATGTTGTCGTGAATACATCGACTCAATATACAGGAGAAGAATTTTTTCAAGGTGCATTAAATCAATTTAAAGCATCACTTATTGATCAATTACGCTATGGTATCTACGAAACAGAACGTAAACAAGTTGAAATAGTGCAAACTGGTTTAGCTCCAATTGGTTTAGGTCAGGAAAATTCTAATGAATTGCGTAAATCGAAAACACTCGTTTGGAAAACTGTACCTGTTGTGGATAATGCGGGTAGATATGTGCGTTTAGACAATCCACTTGAGCGTTATGGTATCGAAGTCACGCAAGTAACTATTGGTAATACGCGCCCTGAACAGCAGTTAGAAAATTTATTAGCGGAGAAAAAACGCTTGGTTGCCGATAGAATTAAAAGTGTGCAAGAACAAGAAACTGCGAAAGAACAGGCTAAAACAGCACAATTAAAAGCTGAAATTCAGCGCACCATCGCAAAACAGGAAGCGTTGAAACAAAAGGAATTGGCTGTAATTGTAAAACAACGTGAAGTGGAAGAGGCTGAAAAACAAGCGGATAAAGAAAAAATTGAGCAGCAAAAATTGAAAGATTTAGCCGTGATTCAAAAAGCGAAAGAGTTGGAAATTGCACAAGCTAATCGTGACATTCAAGCTGCAAACTATGAAGCCGCTAAATTTGAAGCGCAAGCGATTCGTGAAAAAGGTCTAGCAGAAGCTGAAGTCACTAAGGCAATGTACAACGCATTTGAACCAGAAATCTATGCAGCCGAACTACAACGCGATATTGCAAATATTATTTATCCTAATTTACGTCACATTAAAATCGAGATGCCGAATAATGTCGTTAATTTAGGTAATAAGGATGGAAAAGCTACCTTACCAACCAATTTAGATATATTATCAAGCTTCGCCACCATCGGCACAATGGAAAAACTTAAACGGCAAGCAGCATTAGAAAGTCCAACTGATTCAGCGCAATAAAATTCACTAAGATTGGCAATTTATGGTTGACTTTGCCAGTCTTAGTAATTAAAAAATGAGTTCTATAGCTAACAATCCTCATCATCTATAGCTAATTCTTTAATTTTACGAGTTAAAGTATTACGTCCCCAACCCAGCAATTTAGCCGCATCTTGTCGTTTTCCACCTGTATATTTCAATGCTGTTTTAATCATAATCGCTTCAAAACGTGGCAATGCTTCGTCTAATAAACTCGTTTCTGTTCCTGTAATTAATTGTTGTTCTGCCCAAATTTGTAAGCTCGATTCCCATGAATGTTCTAATGTTGCAGCCTGTTTGCGTAATTCTGAAGGTAAATCTTCGATCAGAATTTTATTGCTAGAAGCCATTACAGTTAACCAGTGGCAAACATTTTCTAATTGTCGCACGTTACCAGGCCATTTTAACTGTGATATATACTTTTCAGTTTCTGTTACGATTATTTTCGGCTCAACGCCTAATGCCCGTGCAGAGCTAGTGAGAAAGTGACGCATTAAAGTTGCGATGTCCTCGCACCGTTCACGTAAAGGTGGAATATGAATCCGAATCACATTGAGACGATGATATAAATCTTCACGAAAAACGCCTTGTTTAGCTCGATTTTCTAAATCTTGATGCGTTGCGGCGATAATTCGCACATCCACTTTAATCGGCGTATGACCGCCAACGCGGAAAAATGTACCATCTGCCAATACACGAAGTAGTCGCGTTTGCAATTCTGCCGGCATGTCGCCTATTTCATCTAAAAATAAAGTGCCACCATTAGCTTGCTCAAAACGCCCAATGCGTTGATTTGCAGCACCAGTAAATGCACCACGTTCGTGCCCAAATAATTCAGATTCAAGTAAATCTTTAGGAATAGCGGCGGTATTAAGTGCAATAAACGGTTTTTGTGCGCGTGGGCTGTGTTTGTGTAAGGCATGAGCGACTAATTCTTTACCCGTGCCAGATTCACCAGTAATCAAAACCGTGATGTGAGAGCGCGATAAGCGACCAATAGCACGAAATACTTCTTGCATCGCCGCTGATGATCCAATAATTTCACTTGGTTTTATCGTTTCAGCTCCAGTTTTATTGCTGCAATTTGCACTGCGCTGCATGGCGCGACGAATTAAATCAACAGCCTCGTCCACATCAAATGGTTTCGGTAAATATTCAAACGCACCACCTTGATACGCAGCAACCGCAGTGTCTAAATCAGAGTAAGCCGTCATAATGATAACGGAAATATCTGGATATAACTCATTGATTTTTTGTAATAAGCGTAACCCATCAACGCCGGGCATCCGAATATCTGTAATAATCGTATTAGGTTGTGATTCGTCCAACATTGGCAGCACAGCGTTGGCATTTTCAAATCCGACAACTGGAATATCTGCTTTTTCTAATGCTTTTTTTAATACCCAACGAATAGATTTATCATCATCTATAACCCAAACTTCATGCCGCATACAGTCAATTCCTTATGGATTAGGATTGTAAAATTATTTTATTAACTTCTCGCACATCGTAGAGACAAGGCATGCCTCGTCTCTACAAAACCTCGTCGCTTTAGATTAATATTCATTTATTTTAAAAATGTCAAATGGGTTCTATACATCATCTTCTAACATAGGTAGCCATAATGTAAAAGTGGTTTGTCCCGGAACGCTATCACATTCAATAATACCTTCATGTTGATTTACAAGACTTTGCGCAATAGACAAACCTAAACCTGTTCCTTCGGCACGACCTGTTACCAATGGGTAAAAAATTTGGTCTAGCAACTCGTCAGGCACACCAGGTCCGTCATCTTTGATGTCAATACGCAATACTAATTTATGGCGTTTATTGCCTAAAGTCATCTGTCTATGCACTCGCGTCCGAATCATAATCTCACCTTTACCGCCCATAGCCTGCGCTGCATTACGCACGATGTTAAGAATTGCTTGAATCAATTGATCTGGATCAGCCTGAAATTCTGGAATACTAGGATCAAAATCGCTGTGAATCGTTAAACTGTTACCTAACTCAGATAGCAGTAGTTGACGCACACGAATCAATATTTGATGAATATTAATTATACGTTTATGACTTGCAATATTAGGTTGTAACATTCGATTGAGTAGGCTTTGTAGACGGTCAGCCTCTTCGATAATAATATCTGTATATTCAAGTAATTGTTCATTAGGCAATTCACGTTCTAACAGTTGCGCCGCGCCACGCAAACCACCTAAAGGATTTTTAATTTCATGTGCCAAACCACGAATGACATTACGTGCAGCTTGTTGTTGTAGCAGTAAATTTTCTTCACGAGTGATACGCAGATGTTGACCAACTTGGATTAATTCAACCAGTAAATATTGTTGTTCTGCTTCAAAAATAGGTGTAATAATGCAATCTACGGTGATGTTTCTTGTACCTAAAAAGTGTAGTCGTAATCCACGTTCAATGAGTGAGTAACGTTTAGCGACAATGTGCAATAAAGTTTTAGAGGTTAATTTTTCATGCGCTAAGACTTGCTGAATCGGTAGACCTTGCGCTTGTTTAGCACTGATTTCTAATAACGTTTCTGCTGATGAATTAATATTTAGTAGCCGAAATTTATTATCAAACCATAACACCGCAGTAGATAAATTTTCTAAGATTTGTTGTGCTACCTGTGCTTGAGCCATCATGCAGTTAGGATGCCTTTAAGTTGGATTCTGATTTGAATATTTGGAATTTGAGATTAATTAGATTTTTAACGGGTTTTACGTGAAATGGATAAAACTTTGCTAAAATTAGCTAGATTATATCGAAATATAAAATTAACGCGATGATAAATAAAAATAATAATAAAATAAAATTTAAACTAGCTAATCCGTATAAATCGTAATTTACGCCTAAAAACCGCAGTATTTTTGTCTCACCATTCGATAATTTTTTTAAACGCACCAAAATTTCAAGTGCTAAAACATCCTTAAATAATTCTTCGATGCTTTCTAGTTCTGCTTCGCTGAGACGTGTTTTATAGTTTTTTAAATTATCATCATTACTGGATTTTTGATCTGTTGTCGTTAATTTTAATACTTTAATTTTTAAAAAATCCTGTTTTTCAACTGGTAAATACACGTAATTTCTAGGCACCTTTTTATATCGCTGCAAGTCCATGATGATTTTTTTTTCAAGCCAATTTTGTAAAAATCTAAGTGCACACATGTTGAGAAAGAAGATAATAGCAGTGGCAGCTAGTAAGGATACGAGTACTTTCACAAATAAAAAATGAAATGTGTTTACTACTGACACGAATAGAATTAATAATATTATTATGCTGTAGACAATTTGATATTGATTTAAATATTTCATGAAAAAACTAACCATAATGTAGCACTAGCAGTACCTAATACAAAGCACCAGACTACGATATATAAAATATCTGCTAAAGTGATAATACCTTCGCCAAAGGTTGGAAAAAATGAGCAATTAGGGTAAAAAGTAAAGAGTCCAAATCCATCGCTTTTTATCAGCCAATTGTTCATGAACGAAATTAGCACAATTCTACAACTGATTGCTTTTTAAAGGTAGACAACTCTAATCTTGATAATTTTTTAATCCAGTAAATCCCGATTCAGACCAAAGGAGTGCATGTTATTTTGCGCGAAAAGCTACACGAGCAAAACAAGTTTTGCACGCCTGCATCAAAAAAAATCGCGATCGCGCCACGCGCGATAAAGGGTAAAAAAACAAAAAGGCAAAGGGCTAAAGTGCTAAAATACAAAGAGAAATCTAGGCGCGAACACTGCAAACAAAACGAACCCCGTCAGCGTCAGCAATTCTCATTTTAAATTTCATGAATCTAGTCAATACCTTCGCCAAAGGTTG
>CAYMCP010000019.1:0-46853 GCA_964388965.1 uncultured Thiotrichaceae bacterium
GCTTCTTATCAAAAGATTGGCTACTTAACCTAGATTTCAAATCGGTTCTATAAACAGATATGTTGATTGATAATGTGTAATTTTCTCACTACAATATATTCCAATGACATAATGGGAATTAGTAATGTTTAGCAATTTAATAAATCTAAAATTTTTTCGGTTGTATAATTTTATTGCTGCAATTTTTATTGCCTTTTTGTTTATCGTTATGCTAAATATATTTCTTGAACAAAACACTATAGCGGCAATAATGTTATTAGATTATCATAAAAATAGCATTTTATACCCGTTTTCTATCCAAAACATTATGTGGATAATTTTTTTTATTGGTTGCAGTGAGTTGTGGCTCAGGTACTTACAAGGAAATTTGGAGCATCACCAACTGTGTCGTCATTATCTGCCCGAAGATGAAAAAACCGTTTTACAAGCAAAAGATTTAGGTTCAATTTACAAGTATGTTAGACATTCTACACGCAATGCTAGCTTATTCTTACCGCGTTTAATTCAACGCATTATTTTACAATTTCAAACAACACAATCTGTAAGTCAGGCTAATGTCTTACTTAATTCAAGCTTAGAATTGTATATGCACGAAATAGATTTGCGCTATAACATGCTCCGCTATATTGTTTGGTTAATTCCTACATTAGGTTTTATTGGTACTGTAATTGGAATTGCTGACGCTTTGAATTATGCGGGCGCATTTCCAAATCCAGAACAATTACCGTTATCGGAATTAACAAGCCGTTTGTCTATGGCATTCTACACAACTCTATTGGCATTATTACAAGCCACAATATTGATTTTTTGTTTACATTTGATACAAGCGCGTGAGGAAATGGCTTTGAATAAATCAGGGCAATATTGCTTGGATAATTTAATTAATCGCTTATACTGTCCATAATATACAAAGGGTAATCAATATGCCGATTTTTCGTGGTTATGATGATAAAAAAAATTTTCAACGTGGAGATGGTGGCGAAATCAATAAGTCGAATGACGAAGAACTTAGTACCCGTAAGGTTCTGCGCGACTCTGAGTCAGATGAAGCTTCTCCTAGTGTGAATACACAACTAATTGGCGGCTGGAAAACAGCACAAACGCCTCCTGTTTCCGAGTCTGAAATTATTGATCTTGTAGTTGCTTGGGTTGTAGTAATCCAAGGTCATGGAAGAGGTAAGTCTTTGCAACTTGGTTATGGTATGAATACCATAGGTCGTGGGCAAAATGTGAGGGTTTGCTTAGATTTTGGCGATGAAGCTATTTCCCGTTCTGCGCCCCATGCTATCATTACCTATGATCCAAGAGGACGAAAATTTTATTTGCAGCATAGCGATGGTAAAAATTTAACTTACCTGAATGATGAGCCTATACTTGTACCTACCCAATTGACTGGTGGTGAAGATATTTTGTTAGGTCAAACTGTGTTACGTTTTATTCCTTTGTGTGGTGAAAATTTTGATTGGCAAGATGAAACTAAATAAACATTATTTTGGACAACGGATTCAGGGTGAACGTTCTTACCAAGAGGATGATTTTGGATTTGATAGTCGTCATAATGATGATTTTTTAATGGTTTTAGCGGATGGCATGGGCGGATATGAAGGTGGTGCTTTGGCTAGTGAGCGTGCGATTCAGGCATTTATGGATAATTATTATGTTTCAAGTGGTGATACAACGCAGCGTTTACAATGTGCTTTAGAAAAGGCAAATGAGCAGTTGTCGTTGGAAAAGCAATCTAATTCAACGTTAGAAAATATGGGTTGTACATTTGTTGCGGTTGCAATCAGTGCTAAATCTATAGAATGGGTAAGCGTAGGTGATTCGCCTTTGTGGTTATTAAGAGAAGGACGTTTATATCGTTTAAATGCCGATCACTCAATAAAACCTGAGCTACAAAAACAGGTAAATGCTGGTATATTAACCGTCGAACAGATGAAAACACATCCAGATAGAAATATGTTACGTTCTGCATTGACAGGAAATGATATTGAGTTGATTGATCAATCGCAAATAACATTGAATCCAAGCGATAAAATTCTGTTAGCTAGTGATGGTATTTTAAGCTTAACTACTGATGAGATAAAATGTATTTTAAGTGCAGCAAATAATGCGAAGCAAGCTGTGGACGATTTATTAAATGCTATAGAACATAAAAATATTGCAAGTCAAGATAATACAACCGCATTAGTGGTTTATAACCCAAGTATACGATTTTTTACAACATTAGATAAGCATGATTGGCGTTTAATTATATTATTAATAGCTTTATTGGCGCATTTATTGCTTTGGACTGCGGTGCAAAAACATTGGGTGCAGCCTGTGGAAATAATAGAAGCCATTTTTCCGCATCCAGTAACAATCCCGTCTTATAATTCTGAAGAGCATAGCATTAAATAAATGGTATTTATTGGTAAAGAGGTCTAAAAACTACAAAAAAATGGTCTTAATTACTACAACATATTGAAAAGAGAGGGGATTACAGTTTGGTACTTGAGGAAATCCCCGCCTGTTACGGCGGAGAGAATGTCAATAAACGTTAAATTAGAATTTGTGACGTACACCTAAAGAAAATACACCTTCATCACGGATGTCATTATCGCTGTCAGTTTGACGGTAGCCAACATAAGCCATAGTGCGTTTGCTAAAGTTATATTTAGCACCGATAGCAAAGCTTAGTGCGTCATCTTCTTCCAAGTTGTCATCAGAATAACTAGCAACCCAAGCTGCTAAAGCAACGTTATTCATATTGTACTCAGCAGAACCTAAGATATATGCACCTTGACCGCCTGTCATCGTACCCATTTCAGCGTCTTCATATTGCAAGCCTAATTTCACGCCAGCGAATTTACCTTGCGCACCTACTTTCCAGTTGCCGAAACCATCGTTAGAATCTTCCTCGTCGCTGCCGGGAATAGTGGTATTAACTTCATTTGTTAAATCAGTGTAGGCACCAGAAGCGAATACTGTAAAGTTTTCAGCGGCATATCTCAATTCAAATAAGCCCGCGCCATCCATGCCTGTACTTTTATCGATAATACCTTGAAGGCTTGCTGAAAAACCACCAAATTTGGCACCAACTTCAACTACGTTGCTAATATAACTGCTATGCGTGAAAGAACCATAAGGAGAATGTTTTTTCTTAGCAGTGACTAAGTACTCACCAGCATTAATGCTTGTATCAGCTTTTAACGCATCAACTTGGTCAGCTACTTGACCATACGTGCAACCATTACAATCTTTCAATGCAACTCCTGCTAAGTAGGTGCTACCGGTCATACCACCCCCTGTACCACGCGCTTGTAATGAAGTACTTGCCCAAGGGTCAACCAAACCTTTAGATTCTTTGTAGACACCAGCCATTTTACCTAAACGTAGGTAAGCAACCGCCCCTTTTAATCCAACAAATGTTTCCTGACCTGCTGTTAAACCACTATTATTGAAAGTGCTGAACGCAGCAGTGTAACGACCGTAAGCTTTTAAACCATTACCTAAAGATTCATCAAAGTCAAGACGAATACGGTTAGGACCGCCGTTGAACACTGCACCATCACCGTCATTGGTATAACTTTCACGGTCGAAATCACCTATCTCAGCGTAGTTATATTCACCTTGAATTACGCCCGATAACTTTACGTCAGCAGTCGCTGCCATAGGTGCTGCAAAAGCAGTCGCTACAGCAAGAACAAGAACTTTACGATTCATAAAAATTTCTCCGTTTATAAATTTAAAAATGATAGAAGTCTAAAACTTTATCCCTTGTTGCACATACACAACAAAGAATCTTGGTAATTCATTAATGTGATTCGATACAGACAAATTCGTCAAGTCATTTACATTGTTCACTGACTTGCAAACCATAACCTAGCACGAAACAAAATGCAACAGTTTGTCTACAAAAAAACCACAACTCAACATTTGTTGTTAAAATGATACACCATTTTATAGCAAAGTGCTATATACAATCATTCAAAATCTAAAACTATTTGTATCTCTTTAAGATAGTCTCGTTCTTGCTCTAAATCTGCCTGAGTAAGTGGATGCTTTTCTAACCACCGCGGCGGAAATTTTACTTTAATATCTTTGCTTGTCACTTGCAATACTATTTCTGGTATTTGGACAGTTAGGGTTCGGCTTCTGTGCACGAGTACAGCTAAACGCAACAAGATGCACAAGTGTTGTAATTTTATCTGATCTGAGGGGCTACAGTTTTGACAAGCATCTGTGGGAAAGCGGCGACGGTGTGAACGAATTAAGGTAGCTAAAAAGGCTTGTTCTTGGCGCGAAAAACCTGCCATGTCTGAATAAGTAATTAAATACTCACCATGTTTATGGTAACTATCGTGGGCGATACTTAAACCAATTTCGTGTAAACGCGCAGCCCAACTGAGCATAGTAGCAGATTCTTCTTGATTTGAATGCCAATTATCCGAAACTTGGGATAAAAAAGATAACGCGGTATTTTCAACTCGTTCAGCCTGTTGGTTGTCTACTGAATAGCGCAGCATGAGTGTATGAATGGTGGATTCACGCGCATCTTCGTGTGTAATGCGCCCTAGTAAATCCAATATGACACCTTCACGCAATGCACTGTCTGAGGCTTTCATCGAATCTAAATTAAGCGCGTCAAAAATACCACAGATAATGGCGACACCGCCGGGAAATACTGGTGTTCGGCGTGTACTCAGTCCTTTTAATTTTAAATTATCGATGTGTTCGGCTTCTAATAACGCATTTTTTAAACACTCTAAACCTTGACGTGAAATTTTATTATCCCAACCCATTTCACAGATCACTCGTTCAACTGAGCGCAATGTACCTGCCGCACCAATTGCTGTATCCCAACCTAATTCAGTAAAACGATATTTGATAGTTTGTATTTCTTGTTGAGCCTGAATTTCTGCATGACGCATCGATTTAAGTTTAATCTCACCTGTCGAAAAATGACGTTGAGTCATACTCACACAGCCCATATTAAGACTTTCACGCACCAGAGTATCGAATTTTTGCCCAATGATAAATTCCGTACTACCACCACCGATATCTACCACTAAAGTTTTTTCATTCGTGGAAGGGAGCGTGTGCGCAACACCTAAATAGATCAAACGAGCTTCTTCACGACCTGAAACAATTTCTATAGGATAATTTAATACTTGTTCTGCTTGTTGCAAAAAGCTATGTGCATTCAGCGCAGCACGAAACACATTTGTACCGACAATACGCACATTGTTTACTGGCATACTACGCAATCGTTGACCAAATCTAGCTAAACATTCTAAAGCACGTTGTTGAGATTCTTCAGATAAATAGTTATTTTTATCTAAACCACCTCCTAAACGTACCATTTCCTTTAATCTATCTAGCACATGAATTTGTCCATCCTTGAAGCGTGCTACAATCATGTGGAAACTATTTGATCCTAAATCAACAGCAGCAACCACTTCTGTATCTGGTGGTTGTTGGAAAAATTTGGGTAAAATATACATACGTTGCGTCCCAGCACTCAAACGGGCTAATGTTGACATCTTCTCCGCCCTAAAGACGGGAATTCCCAAGTGCAGTGGCACTCAGGCGTTTTATCCTTATGCGTATGGGTTTCAGTCGAAATCGGCTACTGCTTCGTCACAGAATCCAACGATTTCACTGATAATATCGGGCTAATTACATTCAACGCACTAGCAAAATGGTGCGCCCGGTATATTTACATACCAGAGAATCGGCTGTTTATTCTCCAATCGAAACAGGCTTAAAGTCCGTGCTTTATTCCATACAAACCGATTTGCACTCGCAAACTTTACCATCTTTAGCATTCGGATTGAGTCGGAATTTAAAGGCTTTGCAAATGGCAAGTTTAATGCGCCGCACTTTATCAAAACTAAGTGGTTAATTCAAATTATTAAACGCATTTCACTTGTATCGAAGCTACGCCTGTTGCGCTTATATCCCTATCGTAAATGATTGGGTTTTACGCGCTATTGAACGAATGAGGTTGTATGTAAAATGCTAGAATTTTCAATTGTTAGTTTTATCCATAGTTAATTTAGAGTAATCACATTAAAATTTTTAGCTGTTTAAAATTAAATAATGCAACTAATTGATTGAACAGATATTCATTAATTTGACATGATTACACATGTAAGGAATTACAGCTTGTAAAAAAAAAAATTAGTGATAAAATACCGTTCCCTTTTCTCCTTGCTTAATGCGTCAAAAATATTCTAATTTACGTGTTAAGCTCTTTAAGCCACAAGGAGCTTTAATGAAACATTACGAAGTTGTATTTTTAGTTCACCCCGATCAAAGTGAACAAGTACCTGCAATGGTAGAGCGTTACCGTTCAGTTGTAGAGGGAAAAGGCGGTCAGATACACCGCTTAGAAGACTGGGGACGGCGACAACTTGCTTATCCTATCAACAAGGTACATAAAGCCCATTACATTTTAATGAATATTGAATGTGACGTTGAAGTTATTGATGAATTAAACAGTATTTTTCGCTTCAATGATGCCATTATCCGTAGTCTTGTCATGACGCGCAAAAAGGCGGAAACAGAACCTTCCGTTTTAGCGAAGAAAGATGAAAAAGATGGCGCACCCGCACCCGCGAAGCCTTCGGAAGATGACTATGACATCGAAATAGATGATATTGAAGATTTTGACGAATCTGACATCATGCCTATTGAAAGTGAAGAACAACCTACCATTTAAGCATCAAAAAAAGGAACAACTTAATGTCACGTTTTTTTCGTCGCAAAAAATATTGTCGTTTTTCTGCCGAAGGTATTGAAGAGATTGATTACAAAGACATCAATATGTTGCGTAGTTACATCAGCGAAACAGGTAAAATTGTACCTAGTCGCATTACGGGAACGAGCGCGAAATATCAACGTCAATTGGCGCGTGCAGTTAAACGAGCACGTTATTTAGCCTTATTACCTTATTCTGATGCCCACGAATAATAGCGAGGTTCTAAAGTGGAAGTTATTTTATTAGAAAAAATTCGTCATTTGGGCAACTTGGGCGATAAAGTCAAAGTTAAACATGGCTATGGTCGTAACTACTTAATTCCTCATAAAAAAGCCATTTCGGCGACTGAAAGAAATTTAGCAGAATTTGAAGCACGTCGCGTAGAATTGGAAAAAGCTCAACAGACATCTTTGGAAAATGCACAATCTCGTGCTACCAAATTACAAGAGTTGACTGTGATCATCACGGGTAAAGTGGGTATGGAAGGCAAGCTTTATGGCTCTGTTAGTGCGATTGACATTGCGCAAGCTGTAAGTGATGCTGGAATCGAATTGGCGAAGCATGAAGTAAGAATGCCGCACGGTCCAATCCGCCATATTGGTGATTATAATGTGAATATTCACTTACACGCAGACGTGGATACGACTCTAAAAGTACAAGTTATCGCGGAAGAAACTGAATAGTTGATATTGCGCTACTCAGTTTTAACATGTGGTTATAGAACGCATTTGATCTCAAAATAAGCGAATATTAATCCAAAGAGACAAGGTTTTGTAGAGACGAGGCATCCTTGTCTCTACGGTGTGAAAGAAAATACAATGATACTGAAAACTCTGAAAAAGTTTGTAAGTCATTGATTTTAGGTGGAGCGTATTTGCATAAGTGATTGATTTTATTATAGGCAAAAAAAGTTTTTCGGAGTTCTCAGAATGATAGCACTGGCATTTTTTATCCGACCTGTTACGGCTTGAAGGTGGACTGAAACACTTCACGATGACCTAAAAAGTGTCTGAGATTAGAGAAAATAAGCTTAATCTAAATTTTTTAGCAACAGCGCATTGTGCAAAGTCTTATCCGTTGGCAATTTCGCGTACACAATATAACCAGAACCTAGCGCAACTTGCATCGTGCAACCTTTTTCATCTTGCATCGCCTGCAATTTAAAGTGAATATTTCCCTCTGGCGTCATCAACTCCAGCACATCGCCGATTGCAAATTTATTTTTTACCTCAATTTGAGCTAAACCAGTCTCAATGTCTTGTTTTAAAATTTCACCAACAAATAATTGCTTATCTCGCAATGAATTACCTGTTGTATAATTTTGATATTCATCATGCACATGCCGACGATAAAAACCCTCAGTGTAACCACGATTCGCTAATTTTTCTAACTCATCCATTAAATTCATATCAAAAGCTTGTCCTTGTAACGCGCCATCAATTGCCTGCTGATAGACTTGTACTGTTCTAGCAACGTAATAATGTGATTTGGTACGTCCTTCGATTTTTAAGCTATCAATACCCATTTCAACGAGTTGCTTTACATGTTGTACCGCACGTAAATCCTTAGAATTCATGATATAAGTACCATGCTCATCTTCAAAAATAGGCATTAACTCATCAGGTCGCGTGCGCTCTTCTAGTAAAAATACACCGTTTTGGGTTTCACCCATTCCCAGATCAGGCGCGGATTTTGGTACGATTTCCCCTGTTATAGCCGTTTTACCTTCATGTAATTTATAATCCCAACGACAAGCATTTGTACACGTTCCCTGATTTGGATCACGATGATTCATATAGCCTGACAATAAACAACGTCCAGAATAGGCAATACACAACGCACCATGTACAAATACCTCTAATTCCATCTCTGGGCATTGTTGCCGAATTTCAGCAATTTCTTCTAAGGAAAGCTCACGCGATAAAATAATACGAGTTAAACCTAATTGTTGCCAAAATTTCACACTAGCGTAATTCATTGTATTGGCTTGCACTGACAAATGTATTGGCATCTCCGACCAACGCTCACGTACCATCATAATCAAACCAGGGTCTGCCATAATTAATGCGTCGGGCTGCATATCAATCACAGGCTCTAAATCTGCTAAAAAAGTTTTAATTTTATTATTGTGCGGTAAAATATTAGCGGCGACATAAAATCTTTTATTTTGCGCGTGAGTTTCTCGTATTGCTTGAGCAAAACTATCTAACTTATTAAAATCATTATTTCTCACTCTCAAGCTGTAACGAGGTTGACCAGCGTACACCGCGTCAGCACCATAAGCCAAAGCATAACGCATATTTCTTAAATTTCCCGCAGGTGCAAGTAATTCTGGTCGTTTCATCATAAAATGCGTCTTAAAATAGGGTTATTTACAAAAGTTTTATTTTCAATACGCAAAAAGCGTTTTGCGCGTATAATCAAGTTTTCTCTACTTATCATAAGCTTGTTAGTGGGTATTTTCAATTTAAAAAATCTAATACGGATGTTTGATTTAAAAACTTATGACTAATATTTGAAGTTTTTAATTTATTAAAAAATGTAGCAGTAGTAAAATGATAGCCACGTTTATGCAACCTTAGCTTAATATAATATTTTTACCACTTAACCATAACAATTTAAATTTTTAGGAGTTTATTTATGCGTTTAAAGACATTGTTAATTTATTTGCTATTTCTTAATTGGTTACCAATTGCAATAGCAATGGATAGTCAAAGTATTATTGATAGCGCAGAAAGAATACAATTTGCCAAAGGGCAATTTTCGGCGACGATAACAGGTCAGATGAGTAATCAAGCGGATAAAAATCATTATATACTACGTGCTAGTTCTGGCCAAACAATGTCTGTCCAATTAAATTCCAACACACCTTATGCTTATGCTTCGGTTTTTTTGGTTGCGGGTAATCAGTTACAAGAAGTACTATCCACCTCTGCGACACCCACCCGTTGGTCAAATATTTTACCCCATAATGCTGATTACATCATCCGAGTAGGATTAACTCAACCTGATACAGCGCAAATTCACTATCGTTTAGAAATTAGCGTATACGAAGATCAAGCACAGTCTTTACCGCCAGTAACTGCGCCTACTATACCGCCAGTAACTGCACCCACTATACCACCAGTGATTGCACCTACTGTCAAGACAGTAGAGCAAACTGTGAAAGAAGCCTCAGAGCAAGTTATTCCAATAACACCTAAGCCCATCGAAGAGGTGATGGATAAGCCTGAAAATAATATTGAAATGCTTGTGACTACGGCTGAAATCGAAGGCGATTATATTTTAAACCGTAAAGCTAATTTGAATGTATTAAAAATTTTTGGCAATCGTGTGTTTATTCGTATTACAGGTTTAGGTCAAACGACGTGTAATTTTACAGGATCAGGCTTATTAACCAGCGATATGGTGACAATTCATAACAAATTTATTGATGAAACAATCCAATTTGAATTTTTACCAGATACTGTTGTTGTGCGTGGTGGTAACAAAGCAAGTGCATTTTGCGCAGGAGATATGAGCGTCGTTGGTAAATATGTACGTCCTCATTTATTACCACCCATTCAAGTCGCAGAGCCAACCAAACCTAAACCCGCTTCATCGACGAATGTAATTGAAATGTTGAAATGTCGTTGTGTCACGTTTAACCGTGAACCTGTCGCAACACAACAAAGTATGCAAACTTGGATGCAAGGTTTTAGACAAGGTAAACAAGCATCAACACGATTAAGCTTAGACTTATCTGCTACCAATATAGAAGCCTCCTTAGCAAAATTAACGCAATTTTGCGCAACAAATAAAAATTCATACCTATTACAAGTACATGAAGATTTAATTGAACAACAAACACAACAATCTACAACAGAAGTTGAAGAAGAAGGCACATTCGCTTTTATGCGTAAATTGGTGAAAAGAGTAGGTAATATCATTGAAAGTATTTCTAGTCAAGAATTGGACATGTCACGTCATTTATGCTTTGATTTCCGCAGACAAAGTGAAGAAAATCAACGTATTATCATGTCTTGGGTTTTAGGTTATGGTCAAGGACGTATTCATAATTTCAGTGAAATTTCCGTTGATTTCTCAACTAACTTCTTAGATAAAAATATTCAGGTATTAGCAAATTATTGTGCTAATCATGAAAATGAAATTTTAATCAGTGCCGCTGACGCACTATCAAGCCGTAATAAATAAACTTCAATGGGACTGGCACATTGTCAGTCCTTTGGTTTAAAAATATTTCTCAAATCTAAGGTGAATTTAGATGTTATCAGCACTAGAAGCACTTGAGCGTTTGCGTCAGGGCAACCAACGTTTTGCCTCTGGTAATACTCGTAATCGTGACATGAGCAATCAAGAAAATCGTATTGAATTACTTAGCGGACAAAATCCATTTGCAGTCATCATCGGTTGTTCTGACTCGCGTGTACCGGTAGAAATCATTTTTGATCAAGGTTTAGGCGATTTATTTGTTATTCGTGTTGCTGGTAACATTGTTGCTCCTTCTCAAATTGGAAGTGTGGAATTTGCCGCAGAACGCTTTGGAACAAAACTAGTTGTCGTATTGGGACATACGCATTGCGGTGCGGTCGAAGCGACGCTGCAACAATTGCAACAACCAGTGGAAAATCAATCACGTAATTTACGTTCAATCGTTAAACGTATTCGTCCGTCGGTAGCAGGCTTGCTCGAAACCGATTTGCGACATCATCCTGAAGAATTAACTAAACACGCGGTACGTGCTAATGTTCGCGTTTCGGTCAGCCATTTATGTCATGGTTCAGAAATTTTAGAAAATATGATAGAAAATAATGAGTTGCTTGCAATTGGAGCAGAATATTCATTAGAAACGGGTATAGTTGAATTTTTTGAGAATATACCTTAATTATTATCGTAAATGCCAAATTCGTTGCATTGTTTCACGGGCTAAAATCGGTTGTAAGAAATTGCCTGAATGTGGACTAAAATGAATTGCACCTGTATACGGCGTATTAAAAGTTTGGGCATGTTGATAACGTTGTAAAATTTGCGGATGTGGATGATTATAATGATTTAAATAACCAGTTGAAAATATAGCAATTTTAGGATTTACTGCTCGAATAAATTGAAACGATGATGATGTTTTACTACCATGATGTGGCACAATTAAAATATCAGCTTGCAAATCTACCTTTTTCTGCAATAAATTAAATTCGACCAATTCCGAAATATCGCCAGTTAGCAACACATTATTTTTTATTCCCGTTATTTTCAAAATACAACTTTTATCATTATTTTTATAATAATCTGAACTTGGGTGTAATATTTCAAAAAATACACCATCCCATCGCCATTTTTGTCCAGAACGACATTTTGCGACATTGACGCTTTGCTGAATAGGTACACTTAAATAATGTCGTATTTTTGATATTTCTGTTTCACCGGTCAAAATTTGTTTGATTTTCATATTTTCTGCAATATTATTTACACCACCAATATGATCAGCATCTCCATGACTCGCAATGATTAAATCTAAGTGTTTGATTTTATGTATTTTTAAATAAGGCACAATAATCGTTTTGGCTTGCCAATTATTTGCTGTATCATACATAAGTTGATGATTTTGGGTTTCAATCACGGTGGCTAGATTTTGTCCGACATCCAGTACAGTAAATTTAAATTCTCCATAATTCATGATGTTAGCTGGTGGAAGGTTAATAAATAATGGCAATAAGCCTATGAGACCTAACCAACGTAGTGAAAAACCGTGAGGTGCGAAAATAATTAAAATACTAAAAACGGACAACATTACTGTAAATAAATTAATATTGATTATTAATGAATTAAATAAGTTAGATTGAATAAATTGATCAATTTCTAAGATGTTTTTTGCTATTTCAAATGAATAATTGAAAATAATAGAAACAATGCTGAGTATCCAAATTGATAAATCAACCGAAATCCAGTAAGAAAGTAAGCCAATGAATACTAATGGTAAAGTAACGAATGTAGTTAAAGGAATCATAAATAAATTTGTCAGCATTACACTGAATAAGTTACTATCTTGAAAAAAATATTGACTTAAAGGGTAGTTAATGATAGAAATTATGAGTTGAAAAAAGATAAAGTAGACAATCATAAGACGTAAATAATTCAATTTATTTATTTTATATAAGCTTAATTGTTTATGAAAATGTAGAAATTGTGAAAAGTGAATAATAATACTCACAATACTAAATGACAGCCAAAACCCAGCAGTTAGCGTAGAAAGTGGGTCGTATATTAATACAAAAGCTAGTGCTAAACTTATTCGGTGAGAATGGCTTAAATTGCGATTAAAAAAATTTGGAATTAAAAAGCCGCAAACCATAATAAATGCACGTTGCGCGGAAATGCTAAATCCTGCAAGCCAAACGTATAAAAATATAACAAATAGGCTCATTATGGTTGCGAAATAGATTGACGGAAATTTAAGTGGTAGCTTCCACCAGAAACTCCATACTATTTTTGAGATAAAAAATATTATAAATGCAATACTACTAACGTGTAATCCAGAAATAGCTACTAAATGTGCTGTGCCAGTTTGGCGGAATAATGTCCATTGTTGTTCTGAAATTAAATAGCGATGCCCTAACCCTATCGCTAAAATAATACCTGAATGGGATAAATTTTCGATATTAGATTGTATTTTTTTAATGAATTGTGATCGGAATGATTGATAATTGTTTGGTAGGGCTAACAGTTTTTGTTGCGCATCACGAGCTTTGCTAATATTACCAGTAGCAACGATGCGTTGGATAAATAAGTGTTTGGAGTAATCAAATACATTAAAATTAATCGTACTATGCGGTCGTTTTAATCTGACTGTGAATTGCCACACTTGACCAAATTCAACTTGTGGTAGCTTATCTTCTGCACTTAAATACCATTTTAGGCGTACTTTACCGTAAAAAGGGAAGCTTTGTTGCGCAATTAAGTGCGTAGCTTGTAGATCAAATTGAATATAAGATGTATTTTGAATGGGAATATTGACGATGCGACCTTGCAATAAGAGTTGTTTTTTCTCCATTTCTTTTGGTAATTGTTGTGCTAATATGCTTTGCGCATTCCAATACATCCAAATAAAGCCAAAAATGACAAAAATAATAAACCTTAATAAAAGGCTCACATTTTTTGCATATAAACAGCCTATCCCTAATCCTATTGCAATGATTAATGATAAAATAATCCATTGTATTGTAGGTAATGTAGGCAATTGCTGACAAATGAGTATTCCTAACAAAAAAGCAAGAATTGCTGAGCGCATGATGTTGTAACGTATGGCTAGAAAATTTTTCAAGCGGATGCTGCCACATCCAAAAACATTAAAATCGCATCCACGCCTACAATTTTTAGGCACACGGCTGCACGAACCTAATTTGTGGCATTTTAACCGCAAATCATTGGCAGGTGGTATGGCTGTAGGCTTGTTTTCGGCATTTATTCCTTTTCCACTGCAAATGTTATGGGCGGCATTTTTAGCAATTTATTTTAAAGTAAACATTCCCTTATCTGTTTCTCTAGTTTGGATAACGAATCCTATCACCATTCCCCCTATGTTTTATTTGGCTTATTGTTTGGGTGCGTTCATGATGGGGCTACCATTAGAAACTATGGATTTATCTCATTTAGAATTGAGTGAGATTATGCACAAATTTATGAGTTTATGGCAACCTTTGTTATTAGGTTCATTTTCGATAGGATTGGTATTAGCCATTATTGGTTATCATAGTGTTGATTTTTTATGGAGACTGAATGTAAAACATTCATGGGAAAAACGACGGGAAAAACGACGGGAAAAACATAGATTAACTAAAATTATAGGTGAGTAATTAAACATTTTTGATAAAAATAGTTGATAATATGAATTAATTATTTGATAATAGAATCCGTTCTACCGACAAAAAAGGTTGATAACATGTTGAAATCAGCTTCCTATTTTGTACGTTCAATGTATCTGCTTGAATTATCTTTTATTGAATTATTGATGGCAATTTTAATTATTGCTATTACCATCACTACTAGCATTCCGTATATTTACACAGCCATACATCGTAGCCAAATTTTTAGTGAAGTGACTATGCTTGTTTCTGCTGTGCGCAATGAAACTGCCATTTACTATGCACAACAAGGTCAACTGCCTACGGAAACCAAACAATTAGCCACATTTAAAACAGAAGGCAAATACACTGATAATATTCGTTTGCAACAAGGCATGGTGATTGTGCAAATGAAGTCAGAAACGCCACCAGAAAACTCGACAAAATCAATACAACTTACCTTTCAAGCGGCTTTATCTAATGATTCTGCTATGCCATTTTTAATGTGGCAATGTGGGATAGATAATAATGTTACCATTATACCCAATCAATATTTACCTCATTACTGTCGTTAAGGAAAAGCATTATGAAATATCGTCATGATATTGCGTTACTATTTAATGAGCTTGCTATTCTGCTTGAAAGTGGTATTGAAGTAGCCGAAGCACTGCAAATCATCCAAGCTGAACCTGATCCCGCATTAACTCCCATTATCAATAATTTATCGAAAGCAATCGTTGGCGGCACACCTCTTAGCGAAGCTTTAAGCAAACAGCCTGAATATTTCGACATGTTCATTGTTGATGTGATTAAAAGAGGTGAAAAAAATAATCAATTAATCAGTACGTTATACGCAGTTGTTGAATTTTTACAAACTGACTTAGACGAACGGGAATTGACCAAGCAAATAGGTTTATCATTAATTTATGTGATATTTTTGCTAGGCATTGCCTTTCTTGTTGCGACTGGACTACTTAATTACACCGTGCCAGTATTTGATGATTTATATTCTGGTTTTGGTGCTGAATTGCCTACACTCACACAATTTTTTATTGCATTTGGCGAATACAGCATTTTCATATTAATTGCCTTTGTGATTTTACTAGGTTTGAGCATTTGGAGCTGGTATCGCATTGCTTTTAATTTACCATTATTGGGAAAATTATATCATTTGACTGCCGTTTCACATTTTTTACACACGACGGGGTTTATTTTGCAACATGGTGGCACGGTGCAGCAAGCATTAGAAGGCGCAGGACATTCAATGTCTTACAACCGTCATTATAGCCAAAAATTGATTCAAGCCAGCCAAGAGATTTCATCAGGAAAATCCACCGCCGAAGTGCTGAAACTAAGCAAATTATTTCCACAAAAAGTTATTCATGCGTTACATATTGGTGAAAATCGCCCACAATTTGCCAATTTATTATTGCAATTAGCAGCAGTATATCGGCTTAAAGTCAATCAAAGTTTTGAACCTCGCTTACGTTTATTTAGTTTTATCATGCTGATATTAGTCAGTATATTTATTGGCGCATTAGTCATTGCCATGTATCTACCGATTTTCAAAATGGGTGTGGTCATGTAAAGGTAACGTTATGAAAAAACAAGGCTTCATCTTTATCGAACTCATGATTGTAGTCATGATTGTCACCATTTTAACGACTGTTTCTATTCCCGCTTACACAGATTATTTATTGCGTAGCAAAGTGAGTGAAGGTTTATTGTTATCGTTACCAGTAAGGGTGGCGGTTAATGATTTTTACGCGCAACAAGGTCGTTTACCTGTGGACAATCAAGAAGCTGGCGTATTACCCGCACCGCAATTGCAAGGTCAATATGTGTCACAAATAACCGTTAAAAATGGTGATATTTCAGTTCAATTTCATCAAGAAATACATGGTATTTTATTGTTAAAACCACAAACTAAGCAATCTTATCCTTATGGCTCTATTTTTTGGCAATGTATGCCTGATGCGACCTCACCTATTAATGATGCTTACTTACCTCGCAGTTGCAAAGGACAAAGCTAATGAAATCTAAAGGTTTTACATTTATTGAATTGATGTCAGTAATTAGTATTATTGGAATTTTAGCGGCGGTTGCCGTACCCGCTTACACTGATTATTTAAAACGCAGCAAAGTAGCTGAAGGCATTGTATTGTCTAATGCAGTGACGAAAAATATAGCGGATTTTTATGCTTATCGCGGTACATTTCCACAATCTAATGCAAGCTTAGATTTACCATCGCCAGAGATGCTACAAGGTGATTATGTTAAGCAAATTCAAATTGATAAGGGGGTTGTGAATGTACAATTTTTCCCCGATGCGTTTTATCAAGACGAAGTTGATTATTGGTTAAGCATTCGCCCCGCATTAGTGAAAGATGCGCCCATTAATGGTGTGGTGAGTTGGATTTGTGGTTACGCAGTCGCACCAGAGGCATTGCAAGTGATAGGCGATAATAAAACTTCTATCCCTCAAGATTTATTGCCAATGGTGTGTTGGAAAGATTAAAAACTTTACATTCCGTATTCCAAACGATTTAGAAGGAACGTCAACATGTTAATCCAAAAACGTGGTTTTACTTTAATTGAATTAATGATTGTGGTTGCCATTATTGGCATTTTGGGCACCATGGTTGTGCCGACTTATCAAGATTTTGTGGTTCGCAGTCAAATTGCTGAGGCGATGCAGCTTAGTGAAGGAGTAAAGCGCAATATCACGGAATTTTACAGTGAAAATAAACGTTTTCCGCAGGATAATGCAGAAGCTGGTGTACCACAAGCTGCACATTTAATTGGTAATTATGTTACGGGTGTCAGTGTCGAACAGGGTGCGATTCACATTACTTTGGGTAATAGAATTAATGCACAAGTCAAAGGTAAAGTATTGAGTTTACAGCCCGCTGTGGTCACTGCTAATGCAGAAAGTCCTATTTCATGGACCTGTGGTTACGCGCAAGCAGTGGAAGGTATGGCGGCGCAAGGTGCGAATAAAACGAATATACCCGCACCTTATTTATTGTTATCTTGTCGTGAGTGGAAGGCGTAACACACTTCATAGAGTGTAAAATTTACTCTGCATCAGCAAAACAGGTTTTGCACTCCTTCGTCTCAATGGTCTCCGTTGGGAAGCAGCAAGCAGAGCGTCCCGATTTATTGTGAGTTGCAAATATAGCGTAAAATTTTCATCTGAACTGCGTCACTTCTAAATTTATGAATGATTATCGGATTCCGGGATTTTTTTCAATTTAATGCTGTATTGCGCCAATGTTTCAAGTACGTGTTGTACTAAAACAGGTATTTTTGCGGCGACGGTCGGGGTTAATTCAGTATTCAATTCTAAATTTTCTGGCACCACGCCGAATAATAAAATTTTCTTTGGTGCTTTTGCAATCAAATCAGCGGCGGCTAATACGTCAGCGATGCCAACTTGATGTGGCGATAATTTAGATGCAAAAAATCTAGGAATATCATCATCTTCCATTTTAATGACTGTACCAGCAGGCTTATCGCTAGCAACCGCGTCGAGCACAATCAACAAGTCAATATCAATAATGTGTCCTAATAATTCCATCCCCATCGTACCACCATCTAAAATAATAATATATTCTGGATAATCATAATGTTGGATTAAATATTCTGCTGCACGAACACCCACACCTTCATCGGTTAATAAAATATTACCTACGCCTAATATAACAATTTTCATAAATATTTCCATTTTTGGTATTTTGAACTGAATGTTACAGAAACATTAAGTTTATCAAGTAAAAATTAGTAAGTGAAAAGCAAAAATTCATATTACTAACCTTTTGACATGGTAGATGCTAGGTTATAATAAAAGCTAGCACAATAAATATAGTTAGCCAAAGGAATGATTCATGCCTGACAAACTCAAAGTTGTCTTTTGCTGGCACATGCACCAACCGAATTATTATGATGCGGTCAAAGAAGCGTACCAATTGCCTTGGACATATCTACATGCAATTAAAGATTACATGGATATGGCTGTACATTTGGAAAAATATCCACAGGCAAAAGTTGTCGTCAATTTTGCGCCTACCCTACTCGAACAACTCGATGATTATGCAACGCAACTTGAAAATTACTTAACCCGAAGTAATCGCAAAAATCTAACTATTACCGACCCGCTCCTTAATGCGCTTGCCGCCGAAGCCTTGCCCTATGAACATAAAGCGCGAATCGAATTAATTGAAAATTGTTTACGTGCTAATCAGGAACGTATTATTAATCGTTTTAAGCCTTATTTGCGTTTAACACAAATCGCAGAGTGGCTTAAAGAAAAACCAGAATTGGTTAATTATTTAGACCAGCAATATTTGACTGATATTTTAGTATGGTATCACTTGGGTTGGATGGGCGAAACAATACGACGTACTGATCCACGTATCAAAAATTTAATGGATAAAGAACATCAGTATACACATGCTGATCGTCTACAGCTATTAGAGGTAATAAGTGAAATTATCAGCAGTATTATTCCGCGTTACAAGGCGTTAGCTGATAAGGGTCAAATAGAATTATCTTTCACCCCGTATGCTCACCCCATCATACCCTTACTGCTTGAAACCAATTCAGCACGCGAGGCTGTGCCAGATATTCCTTTACCTCAGTTCTCAAACTATCCCGATGGCAAAAAACGTATTACATGGCATATTAAACAAGGTATCAAGGTATTTAAAAAATATTTTGACCGTGATCCTGTAGGCTGTTGGCCATCAGAAGGTAGTGTAAGCGAGGCAACTTTACATGCAATACAAGCGGATTCCAATGTACGTTGGGTTGCCACTGGTGAAAATGTATTGCGCAATAGCTTGATGAAAGCAGGACATGAAGGACATCCGCATCGTCCTTACAAATTGATTAACAATAATATCACTTGTTTTTTTCGTGATGATGGCTTATCGGATAATATTGGTTTTCAATATTCAAACTGGCATTCAGACGACGCGGTAAATAATCTAGTACACCATTTAGAAAATATTGCCCATACAGCATCAACAACAGGCTCAACAGTGGTACCGATTATTTTAGATGGTGAAAATGCGTGGGAGTCGTACCATGAAAACGGTTTCTATTTCTTAGATGGTTTATACGACAAGCTTAGTCAAAATCCATACGTGGAAATGGCTACATTTAGCGAATGTTTAGATTTGCCAACTCAAGAATTACCCTGTTTGGTTGCCGGTAGTTGGGTATTTGGCACATTTACAACTTGGATTGGAAATAAAGACAAAAATCAAGCATGGGAAATGTTGTACGAAGCAAAACAGGTGTTTGATCAACATATTGATAATCTTAAAGGTAAGCAGAAAATGCAAGCTGAACGACAATTAGCTGTTTGCGAAGGATCAGATTGGTGCTGGTGGTTTGGCGATTATAATCCTTCAGATTCTGTCAGTACATTTGATTTATTATATCGGCGACACTTGAGTAATTTATATCAGTATCTAAATCAACCGCCACCGGAATATTTACAAAATACGTTTTCTTATGGTGGTGGTAATCCTGCGATTGGAGGCACAATGCGCCCAGGTCAGGAGAATTAGTCATGCAAAATGGTGAATTACTCAGTATAAGGCGGGCAGGTATTTTGTTGCATCCGACTTCATTACCACATACGATTGGCAATGGTGATTTGGGTGAACAAGCATTTTACTTTATTAACTTTCTCGTCAGTTGTGGCATTTCAGTATGGCAAATGCTCCCGCTCGGTCCGACGCACGATGATTTATCACCTTATCAAGCCCAGTCGGTTCACGCAATTAACCCTGTATTGATTAATTTAGAAAAGTTGATTGAAAAAAATTGGCTTGCTGTTGACCATAATCTACCTTACGAGCAAGATGAAGTTTCAATTAAATTATATCGTTTTAAACGCTTACATGAAGCATTCACAGGCTTTCAGCAATGTGCAACTGAAGCTGATAAACAAGCATTTGAGCAGTTTAAAACCCAACATGCAGCGTGGTTAGAAGATTACGCTTTATACCGTTTATTAAAATCATTACATAACAATGCAACTTGGACTCAGTGGCCTGCTAAATATCGAGATAGAAAAGCCGCCTCAATTAATGCGTTAAAACAGCAGTATGTAGATGAGATTACATTTTATTGTTTTGAGCAATTTATCGCTTTCGGTCAATGGCTAGCGATCAAGGAATATGCAAATCAAAAAGGTGTTTATTTGTTTGGCGATATGCCAATTTTTGTTGCGCATGACAGTGTAGATGTTTGGGCGAATCGCAAAAATTTCTTATTAGACAAAACAGGACAACCGAATGTAGTTGCAGGTGTACCGCCTGATTATTTTTCTGCTACTGGGCAGCTTTGGGGTAATCCGCATTATGATTGGGAGTATATGCTAAAAGATGGTTTTCAGTGGTGGTTAGACAGATTTCGTATTCAACAAGTATTGTTTGATGTTATTCGGATTGATCATTTTCGTGGTTTTGAAGCTTGTTGGACTGTGCCAGCGGATGAAAAAACAGCAATCAATGGTGAATGGGTGAAAGTACCGGGAATTGAATTATTTAAAGTTTTGCGCCAGCATATTAACTTACCACTCGTTGCGGAAGACTTAGGGGTTATTACGGATGAGGTAACTGCATTGCGCGAACAATTTGGTCTACCCGGTATGAAGATTTTGCAATTTGCATTTGACGGCGGTGCAGCTAACCCATATCTGCCACATTATCATGAACCTAATAGTGTTGTATACACAGGTACGCACGATAACAACACAACAGTAGGTTGGTTTGATGAATTGCCGCCTCGCGTACAGCAACATGTTTGTTCTTACGTGCAGTGTGATCCGCATGATATACCTTGGGCACTGATTTCGAGTGCATTTGCTTCCGTAGCGCGTTTAGCGATCATTCCAATGCAAGATATTTTAAGTTTAGATGCTGTACATCGCATGAATATTCCCGGTACAGCAGAAGGCAATTGGCGATGGCGTTTTGATTGGAATCAATTACCTGAAGGAGTGCATGAACGAGTTAAACAACTAGCACGATTTTTTGATCGAGTCTAAACTTACGCAAAAAGGGTGTTTACTTTGTTTTGTTTGTTTTATTCGTTTTATTGGCTAATTCTTCAATTGCCTCAACCAATTCGCTAATCATGCCACTCAAAGCATTGACTGATTGGCTTAAACTTTCATCTAACTGTGTGGTAAAATTTTCAACCTGATCGCGGTAATTTTCTAAACCTACAGACAGCTCTTGAAACATTTTACCCACATCATTATCTACACCTTCAAAATGTTTTTGATATTTTTTCCATACTTTTTCAACTGTATTACTGCTTTCCATTAACGCATGGCTTGAATTCATCACAACATCAGTCAAATCTTCAACATGATTGGCTGCTTTGACTAATGCCGGTGTCGCAGTACGCAAACCGGATTCTGTTGTTTTTAAACCTTCACGTACACTATTTAACTGTTGTAACATTTTATCAATTGCCGGCAAAGTCTCGTGTACGACATGAATAATTTGCTCACGTATTTGTCCTAAACTGTGCGTAGTTTGCTGCATTTGTTTACCAAATTCCTCACTAGCGGAAGATAAAGTATCCGCAGTATGCTCCGCAGCATTAGTCAATTGACGTTGCAGAGACAAACTAGATGCGTCAATATTATCTTTTAACGCTTGCATGGAAACTAGAATATGTTGCATCGGTTCAGCTGCTTTTTGCATTTCCTCATTGGTTTCGCTATGGATTTGCCGAATAGATTGTGATAATTGCGCAATCAATTCAGCCGCGCCTGTAGCGAATCCTTGTTGTAAAATGCCGGAAGCATCTTGCATTTGTTGGGTAAATTCAACGCTGGAATGATTTAATTTATCGCCTAACGAAGCTAAAATATTTTCTAAACTATTGAGCGTCGTTGCCATTTGCTGCATTTCCTGACCTGCGGCACCTTGCAAACTTTGCGAAAATTGTTTAATCATACTTTGCAAAGCATCTTGATTCATATTAGTTAATTTAGATTCTAAAGCTTCGATTGTGCCCGCTAAAGGCTGGATTGCTTCTAACAATTTTTCGCTGAATTCATCTTCTAGGGCGTGGGCAATCGAAACCGCTAACTCACTATTAAATCTGGATAACTGTTCCGTTTGTCGTTTCGATTCATCTGCTTGGTGTTTGGTTAATTGCTCTAACGTAATGAAATGTAAGCGTTCTTCTAAAGCGAGACAGAAGGCGTATAATTTTTCACCGAGTTGGTGTAAATGCGCTTTTTCGCGCCAAGAAAATATGATTGAAGACAACAAGCCTGCAACAGAGGTGATAAATTTAAAGGTTGCGGCGTGGAGTAATTCACTTAATGCAGCTTTGGCTTCGTCTACATTTTCTGCGGCGACCCCTTCACTCGCAAACCATAGTGCCGCAATCAGACCGATAAATGTAAAAAATAGTCCGATACCGACAAGAATATTAGGTACAGCTTGATATAAATTTAAATTGAGCTGCGGCGCAATGAGTGCAGATTGATTAAAATAAATATTGGGACGATTGGTGTAGTAGATGACATATTCATCATTTGAGGTCGGTAGAATTAAACCCTGTCTGAAAGCTGCCCATTGATGTGAAAAAAGCGGATATTGAGAAATATACTCATTAAATTCTTCATAGTATTGGACGAATTCATCATGCGGAATCGTATCAAGTTTAGTTTTAATGACTTCAAGCTGGTTTAGAAATTCAGCAATTCTTAAACGTAAACTGATCCACACTCCAATACCCAGCCCAACAATACTAGCTGCTAGTAGCCAAGGTACAAAACCATGATTAATTAAGCTGAAAAAGAAATCCATAGCCTGACCTGTCTAATGAACAATGTTTTTAATAATCTAGTTTTCTACTCATTCAGCACAATTCAATAATTCTGTACTTATCTACTTATAATATTATTGATTCAGATCGATATATTTATGCTTTAACTAACGTCCAAACGCCTATGACAATAAAACCAATGCCTGCAATGTAATGCAAATATTTTTCGCTAACGTACTGAGAAATCACGCCACCTGCAAGCACACCTAAACCAGAGGCAACAATCAACGCTAAAGAGGCACCAAAAAATATTGTCCATTTGCTAACATCTTTATCGGCGGCAAATAACATTGTTGCTAATTGGGTTTTATCTCCTAATTCAGCGATAAATACGGCAACAAAAACAGTAAGTAATACTTTGTATTCCATCGTTATTCCTGACCATTGGTCACCGCATTATTTTCTTCAACGGTGTGCTGAGTTAAGTAAATACCTTGAATAATTACAAATATAAAGGTTAATCCCATTAAACCAAATAATTTGAAATTTACCCAAACATCTGTACTAAAATTGAAAGCAACATAAAGATTCAGTAAACCAGAAAAGATAAAAAAGCCTACCCAGCTAAGATTGACTACTGTCCAGACGCTAGGTTTATCGACTTGGATATGCTGTTCCATTAAACGTTGAATCAGTGGTTTGTTTCCGATCCACTGACTGCCTAAGAATACGATAGCAAATAGCCAATTAACAATAGAAGGCTTCCATTTAATAAAATTTTCATCGTGTAACAACAAAGTCGCGCCACCTAGCAGTAAAATTAATCCCAAAGTGACGAGTTGCATGGTTTCAAAACGTCTGTATTTGAGCCAAAATATAAGCACTTGCACGAATGAGGCGACAATTGCAACCGCCGTCGCAACGAAAATGTCATACATCTTATATGCAATAAAAAAAAGTAAAATAGGAAAAAAATCGTATAAAAATTTCATATTAGTTTCATCAATTTAGTGGACAATTATTAATTAGCAGTCATCAAAATAACAGTAATCATTTATTTGTATTTTAGATTTTTGATAAAAATTCACGGATATTCTGGTAAATTTTGCATCGTGTTTTCAATCCATTGTTCAGCTTGTTTGGTGATTTCTTGTGCTGTTTTGCCTTCGGTATCGATCACAGAGCCAACATGCACTTGAATTACGCCCGACCGTTTAACAAAATCTTTCCGTCGCCAAAAGCTGCCAGCATTGTGCGCAACAGGAATGACAGGCACGTTTACCTCTGCTGCTAATAAACCACCGCTTGGTGTATAACGTCCTGCTTGTGTTGGTAATACTCGCGTACCTTCGGGAAAAATAACTATCCAATGTCCTGCTTCTAAACGCTGTTTGCCTTGTTCTACAATATCACGTAAAGATTGGCGGATATTTTTTCGATCAATGGCAATAGGGTGTAGCGAACCTAATGCCCAGCCGTATATCGGAATGTTTAATAATTCTTTTTTTAATACCCAAATATGTGGCGGAAAAATAGTTAAAAATGCAATAGTTTCCCATGCCGCTTGGTGTTTGCTGAATATAATAGCAGTTGGAATATTAGCAATATTTTCTAAGCCATGTACTTCATAACTTAAATTACAAGTTAATTTCAACCATTTCATGATAAAAATCGCCCAGAATTTAACGATTTTATAGCGGTAATAATACGGTAATGGTAAAAACAAAAGCACTAAAGGAGAAAAAAACAGCACCGATAGATAAAAACCTATATAAAAAAATAAGGTTCGTATAGCTTGCATTTTAGTCAATCCTCTGAGCCAAGATGTAATCTACAGCCGCCGCTAAATTATCATAAACAGGCACATCACCAAATTCAGCTAAATCTTGTAATGTTTGTCTACCTTTTCCCGTTAATACTAAAATTGGTTTTGCACCCGTTGCGATTGCTGCTTGTAAATCACGCAGTGAATCACCAATAACAGGTACGTTTGTCAACGAGATGCCAAGACGGTTAGCGATTTGATGAAACATGCCCGGACGTGGTTTGCGGCAATTGCATTCATCTTGATTGACATGCGGACAGAAAAAAATAGCTTCAACATTCGCACCTACCTCAGCAAGTAAGCGGTGCATTTTAGCATGAATCTCGTGCAGGGTATCCAAATCGAATAAACCCTGTGCAATACCTGATTGATTGGTCACAATAATCACGCGATAATCTGCTTGATTTAAACGTGCAATCGCCTCGAGACTGCCCGGAATAGGATGCCATTCTTCTGGAGATTTAATATACTCGTCCGAGTCGTAGTTAATAACACCATCACGATCTAAAATAACTAATTTCATCATTATTGAGCAAAATAAAAACAGTAGTAAACCTATGATAAACGAATGAACTGAAAAATGTCAGTCCAGTTTTGAAAATTTATAGGATAATTCGCGGTACACGCTTGTTGACATGAGTTAGTAATTCATAAGAGATCGTCTCTGCGTACTTTGCGATCTCCTCAACGGGCAAGTCATTTCCCCATAAAATAACTTTATCGCCTATTTTAGCATCGGCATGCATAGTTAAATCCACTGTTATCATATCCATTGACACGCGACCTACGAGTGGTACACGCCGCCCATTAATTAAAACCGGTGTGCCATTTGGTGCATGACGTGGATAACCGTCTGCATAACCGACTGCCACCACACCAATTAAACTATCTTGCTCACATCGCCATGTCGCACCATAGCCAATTGTTTGATTTTTCTTATATTTTTTAATGCTTATTAGCTTTGATTGCAATTGCATGACGGGTTTTAAATTATAAGATTGCGCAAAAGGCGAAGCACCATATAGCATTATTCCCATACGATTCCAATCGCTATGCGCTTGTTGCCACGCTAAAATACCCGCAGAATTAGCAATAGATTTTTCTGTTTGATAGGTTTGTGTAATATTTTTGAATTGCTCAATTTGCTGCAATGTCATAGGGTTATCTAATTCATCCGCACAAGCCAAATGGGTCATCATTTTGATGGGTTTGACGAGCTGTGACATCTCACTAAGTTGTTGCCACGCATGGGGAAAATGCTCAGGTTGAAAGCCTAAACGCCCCATGCCCGTATCCATTTTTAACCACACATTAAGCGGCTTATCCAATTTAGCAGCTTGCAATAACTCGATTTGGAAAGAATGATGAATAACGGTTTGTAATTGATATTGTTGGATTAATGCTAATTCATCGGCAGCAAAAAAACCTTCTAATAATAAAATCAGTTGTTGAATGCCAGCTTCTCGCAATTCAATCGCTTCCTCAATACAGCATACAGCAAAAGCCTCGACGGATTTTTGATTATTGAGTTTGGCATTTTGAGTGAATGCATTAGCGATTGTGACTGCACCATGTCCATAAGCATCAGCTTTGATAATTGCCATGATTTTGCAATCTGGCGCGTGACTCCGTGCAATACTAACGTTGTGCTGCAATGCGTTAATATCAATTAAAGCTTGAGTAGGACGCATTAATATTCATCATCATAGTGATATTCTTCGGTGTAATTTTCAAATTTAGTAAGCATACCTAAAAAGGCTAATCGTACCATACCAATTGGACCATTACGTTGTTTTGAAATAATAATTTCAGCCGTACCTTTGTGTTCGCTATCTTCGTTATATACTTCATCACGATAAATAAAAACAATAACATCAGCATCTTGCTCAATACTATTATGTACAATAATGTCGTTTGCCACGAAATTATGTAAATCAGGTACAGTTAAATCAAAAACTTCTTCTTCGCCATCTGGTTTAATTGATTGAATTTCATTCCAAAAAACGGCTTGTTGCTGGGAAAATTGTTCGGTTGATTGCGGCAAAGCAATGGTTTCACCCAACTGCAATTCATCTAATCGTTTCCAGCCATTAACTGTTAAAAATTTATGATTGCCGGTTGCACGAATTGTCCGCCCTAATTGAGTTGTCAAACGGTAAATAGGCTTTATTCCTGTGCTAAACGCATTGGAAACAGCAGCTTGTTCTAATTTCCACATCTCAGTATTGACCGCTAATACTTTAAAAGCTTTTTTGCCAACCAACTCTTTAATCGGCACATAAGCATTTTGTTCAGGTAAATAAATCAAACTCTCGCCTGTTAAACAGCCTGATTCACGTAAATCCGACATCATCGGACGTTTATCACTACGCTGCTCGACACTACGATTAAGTTGCGATAAAGCCATGATGGGCACGTTTAACTCTTTTGCTAACGCTTTGAGACTGCGAGAAATTTCTGATACCTCATTTGCACGATTATCACCTCTTCCAGAACCTTGCATTAATTGCAGATAATCAATCACAATTAAACCAAGTTGACCCTGTTCACGAGCTAATCGTCTAGCGCGGGTGCGCATTTCAATTGGCGTTAATGCTGGTGTATCATCAATAAATAAGGGAGCTTCGGATAAAATACTAATTGCAGTCGTGATTTTTGGCCAATCATCATCTTCCAATTTACCTGTCCGTACTTTTTGTTGATTCACCCGCGCTAGAGAGGCAATTAAACGTATTCCTAATTGCTCGGCAGGCATTTCCATACTAAATACCGCAACTGGACTTTGTACTTTAATGGCAACATATTCAGCGACATTCATCGCAAATGAGGTATTATGCACACAAATATCGTTGGCAATAAAATTGTGGGTATCAGGAATCGTTAAGTCATAAACTTGTTTTTGCCCCATGTCCTCAATAGCAGTGATTTCATCCCAGTAAATATCATGCTGTGACTCGACTTCAATTTGTTTTAACTGCCACTTGCTTTGTATCTTTTCTAACTGTGTCACCACGCCAAAACGTAACAGTAAATGCTGAATTTGTTTGACTAATTGCAGATTTTTATGTTGCCAACAGATAAGTTGATCTTGCCAGTCTCCAACATGATTTTGTAAAAATGTACTTAAATGCTGTTTATCTAGCTCAAAAACGTTTTTTTCTAAAATATCTGTCATTTGACAATCTAGTTGTTTTGAACCAAAAACAGGCAAAACTCTTGGTACAGCTACCCTGTCACCTACTTTCAATTCAGCAAGTGGTTTCCAACCTGAAAGAGTCAAAAAGGGATGTGATAAAGTGGTTTCAATCGAACGACCTAAACGGGTATTCACTTTAAATACGGGCTTTATGCCATCATCGACAAACTCAGCAGCATGAGTCAATTGCAATGTAAAGTCATCATTCAGAGTCAATAAATGTGCTTGTTTTTGCTGATAAAGTTGCTCAATCGTGGCAATACGCCCATCAGCTAATATAATTTCACTGTCTGCGGTTAAACATTTGCCCATTGACGGTCTTCCCGCCACAATCACCATATCCGAAGGCTGTAAACCACTGGTCAACTCATCAAAATCAGTAAAACCTGTCGGCACACCTGTAATTGCCTCATCCTGCTGAAACATAGTATCAATGCGATCTAAAGCCTGTGCTAGTACGTCTTTAATTTCAATGAAACCTTTTTTATTTTTTTGCCCATGCTCGGCAATTTCAAAAATCATTTGTTCAGCTTTATCTAAAATTTCATTTTCATCGCCATTGGTCGGATCATAAGCAGAATCAGCAATTTTTTCTGCTACATTAATTAAACGCCGTAAAATAGATTTTCTACGCACAATATCAGCATAAGCTTTAACGTTTACGATACTTGGCGTGTTTTGAATTAATTCATCTAAATATTCGATAACATGCTTATTTTCTAATTCAACAATGCCTTTTTTTTCAAGTCTATCTTTGACTGTAATAATATTACAAGCATGTCCTTCTTCTAATAATATTTTAATTGTTTCAAAAATAGTTTTATGATTATTATAATAAAAATCCTCAGTGCTGATAAAATCAGCCACTTCTAGCCAAGCATCGGATTTTAGCATCAAGCCGCCTAATACCGCTTGTTCAGCTTCGACAGAATGCGGTGTAATTTTGCTAGGAATAAAAGATTCAGTATTCGACGCACGATTGGGAAATGGTAAAACTGATGAGTCTTGCATAAGTAAATTTTAAAAATACGAGGGATTAGAAAAACAGTTTAAATGGATATGCAATCGCTTTCAAGGAAGCTTGTTTTATCACAGCAATTTTCATTTTAAACTTTATGGTCGTAGGACGATGTCGTTACAAAACACGTCGTTTTTTTATGTTAAATTTAGGCTGTGTAATCATTCACACAACCGCCTAATCCCAACGCATTTCTATACCAAGCCATAGTGTGCGACCGCGATTAGGGATGCCTAACTCCATACCGTGTAATTGCCCATCCGTCAACGTCGTAAATTCAGCAGGATCGTAGTAGATTTTATCGGTAATATTTTGCATTGTCGCTTGCAAGGTCATTTTTGGTGTCCACTGATAGCGCATTGAAGCATTGATTAGCCATGTATTTTGTGGCTGTACTAGTGTATGAATCTTATCTTGATAGGTGCCGTTTAAATTTAAATTCCAATTTCCCCATTGGTGGTTGACTATCAGAGAAGCAAAATTTTGTGGTGCATGGCGTTCATCCGCATTGAAAATGTGGGTATATGTTGTGCGTACCAGCCAGTCAGCAAATGGCTCAAACTGCATTTCAAGCTCTAAACCACTACGTTTTAACTCACCTTCGTTACGCGCAAAAAATTGTCCAGTTGCATCGGGTTCAATCGTAATGACATCACGGATATGATTGTTAAATAAGGTAATAATACCTTGTCCATAATTAGCATTATGCACGTAAGCAAGTTCGAATGTTGCAATCTGTTCTGGTTTCAGATTTGGATTACCTTTGGAATTTGACACATTAAGGGTTAAATCAGCTAGATTCGGAGCGCGGAAAGCTTGTCCATACATCAATTTAATTTGATCTTGCCAAGCCGTTGTATAAATCAAAGCACCGCGTGGATTAAGCGTATTGCCAAAATCGCTGTAACGGTCATAGCGCAAGCCTAGCACTAAATTCAAATTATCTCGTAAATGGCGTTGATGTTGTAAATATAAGCCGATAACATCACGGTCTTGATTATTGGTAAAACTATCTGCGCCACGTAAATAACGTAATCTATTATCCAAAGTATGATTATCGATTAAGGCATTGTCAGTATTACCCGTATTTTCATAAGTCAAACCCGCTTGCCAACGACTGTTTGAGCTAAATCGCCAATTTGCGGCAATATCTATATTAGACGCATCATTTTCCAAATATAAACCAAATAAATTTGCTATACCGTTGCTTTGTACGCCGGCATCACTAAGAAAATATAAACGCGAACGAGTATAACCACCGCTAAATTGTAAATCAAAATCCTCATTCACTGGATAATCATAATGAAAAGCAAGTGAAGTTTGTTCATTTTCAGAGCGATTAATGTCATTTGCGCCAATGTATTCGCTATCGAGAAAGTCTTGAATACGGCGATGAGTATGGCGTAATTGCGTAGTAAAGTTACCTTTAGTCAGTTTAAAATTTGCGTCTGCGGCTTGACGTGTATCATTTGCAGCTCCAGTACGTCCTGTCCTGTCACGCAATCCAGTGAAATGAGCACCATTATCTGCATAGGCTCTGGCAAAAGTAGAAAAATGCCAATCATCTTTATTTTCAGATAAATGAAATAATATTTCCTTACTAGCGTCATTTCCGGCACGTAATGTCACTGCATTATGATCGTCTAACGTGATGATATTCACCACACCTAAAAACGCATTTGAGCCATACAATGCAGAACCAGGTCCGCGTATGACTTCGACTTGTTTAACGTTATCAAGATTAAAATAAGCGTTATACAATACCGCACCACCGCTATGGCTACCATTTAAACGCCGTCCATCAAGCAATATTAATACATCACGGGTAAAGACTGGCAACATTGGATTACCGCGTACTTGAAAACCTTGAGAATCGCCGTTTAGTGCCAAGCGAAAGCTTTGAAATCCGGGGACAAAATCTAACAATTCACCTAAAGTTGTCACACCCATATTTTGAATTTCATGCCGGGTGAATACCGTAACAGAAGAAGGTGCTAAAGCAGTGGTTTCCGCTGATTTTGAAGCTACAACTACTTCAACTTCAAGCAATTCTTCCAAGCTTAATTGCAGTAGGGTATCAACTTGTGCTAGCTGATAAGGTTCAACTTCTGCATTTTCTGCGTTGACACTAAAACAGAAAAATAACAGTAGATAGCGTGAATATGTTTTTACAGTCATGAGGTGCTTTTGTCTATGAAAACATCACAATTATGCCAGTAATATGCCGTATTACCTCATTTTTTTACAATGGACTCATATAGGGCAGGGTTACAAAAGGTGATCTGGATTGTAGACGATTGGTTTTGCAGTCATTGACATGCGGTGGTAGTTGCTCTTTTTGTAAGTAATTTAAGCTAACAATACTTGTTTAACCCTTGTTCTACGCACTGAGTCAGGCTAGGTGGACGGCTGATGCATCCTGTGACATGACGACGCGGTGCGTTGCCACCAAAGCTAAATTTATTCTAAGTATTTTACTCAACTAATGGGATTATCATGTAAATCAAAATTTTGCGGCTATTCGGGAATTGTGTCGCTTCAATATATCAAATCCCACAACCTGAGCCATGCCCAATGTGAAACAGTAGAGAGGTAAAACTCAACCATAACCATATCCCCGCCATGAAAGACGGGGTTTTACGCACTATTGGACAAATTACAATTGCAAACTCTTATTACCGCGTCCGATGCCAGAGGCACCAGAGCGTACTACTTCGATAATCCAAGATGGTTCTAAGGCTTTCAAATAGGCGTCAATTTTTTCGCTTTTACCAGTTAATTCAACCACATAGTTAGAATCAGATACGTCGATAATCCGACCACCAAAAATGTCTGTTAAACGTTTTGTCTCTTCACGTTGCACATTAGTCGCCGCTTTTACTTTGAGCAACAGCAATTCGCGTTCGATATGGTGACCTTCAGTCAAATCAATTAAACGTACTACATCAATTAACTTATTCAACTGCTTGGTAATTTGTTCGATTACGGTATCAGAACCATTTGTAACCAACGTCATACGTGATAACGATGGGTCTTCAGTTGGTGCAACAGTCAACGATTCAATATTATAACCACGCGCAGAGAACAAACCTGATACGCGAGATAATGCACCGGCTTCGTTTTCCATTAAAATTGAGATCGTATGTCGCATTAGGCTATCTCCCTTTCTGGTGCCAACACCATTTCATGTTGCCCCTTACCTGCCGCTACCATTGGATAAACATTTTCAGTTTGATCCGTCAAGAAGTCCATGAATACTAAACGATCTTTCATTGCCAACGCTTCACGCAACGCACCTTCTACATCTTCTGGTTTTTCGATCCGCATTCCAACGTGTCCATAACTTTCACTCAACTTTATAAAGTCTGGTAACGCATCCATATAGGAATGTGAATAACGTTTATCGTAAAACATTTCTTGCCACTGACGTACCATGCCCATGTAACGGTTGTTTAAATTTACAATTTTAATCGGTAAATCAAATTGTTTGCATGTAGACAATTCTTGAATACACATTTGAATACTGGCTTCACCTGTGATACATACAACCTCTTCATTCGGAAACGCCAATTTAGTACCAATTGCGGCTGGTAAACCAAAACCCATCGTACCTAAACCACCTGAGTTAATCCAACGACGCGGCTTATCAAATTTATAAAATTGAGCGGCAAACATTTGGTGCTGACCTACATCAGAGGTAATAAACGCATCACCGTTAGTTATTTCCCATAATTTCTCAATGACAAATTGCGGCTTAATCAATTCGCTACTACGGTTGTAGTTCAGGCAATTATTTGCTCGCCACGCATCAATCGTTACCCACCAATTTGCCAACGCATCAGAGTCAGGTTGTTGACCAGATTCACGAATCGTCTTAGTCATTTCTCTCAATACACTGTCAACTGCGCCAACGATTGGAATATCGACTTTAACGTTTTTGGAAATTGATGAAGGATCAATATCTACATGAACGATTTGCGCATAAGGGCAGAATTTTTCCAAATCCCCCGTTACTCGATCATCAAAGCGCGCACCGATTGCAACAAGCACATCACACTCGTGCATTGCCATATTAGCCTCATACGTGCCGTGCATTCCTAGCATTCCGATAAATTGCGGGTCAGTAGCGGGATAGGCGCCCAAGCCCATCAAAGTTTGTGTAATTGGGTAGCCAAGCAAGCGCGTAAATTCAACTAACTCATTGGACGCATTGCTTAAGATAACGCCACCACCTGTATAAATAATCGGGCGTTTAGCAGATAAAATGAGGTCTGCTGCTTTACGAATTTGTCCAGGATGTCCAGATACCACAGGTTTATAAGAACGCATTTCAATAACGTGTGGATACTCAAATAATGTAGTGTGTGCTGTAACATCTTTAGGAACATCGATCAATACGGGGCCTGGACGACCGGTAGTCGCAATATGAAACGCTTTTTTGATTGTTACCGCTAAATCTTTTACATCTTTCACTAGGAAATTATGTTTTACACACGGGCGCGTGATGCCAACTGTATCCACTTCTTGGAACGCATCGTTACCAATTAGTCCAGTCGGCACTTGACCACTTACCACTATTAGGGGTACAGAGTCTAAGTAAGCGGTCGCAATTCCAGTCACGGCATTGGTGGCACCCGGTCCTGATGTCACGAACACCACCCCTGGTTTACCTGTAGAACGAGAATAGCCATCAGCCGCATGTAATGCTGCTTGCTCGTGTCTCACTAGGATGTGCTGCATTTTACTTTGTTTGAATAGCGCATCATAGATGTGTAGTACCGAACCGCCCGGATAACCAAAAATAAATTCAGTATTTTCTGCTTCTAGGCAACGTATTAGGATTTCTGCACCCGTTAAAACTTCTTTATTGGCCATGATTCAGGTAGGCCTCCTCATAAATCACAGTATTTGTAATGGATTAAGCTAGTAAAATAAGCGTGTTGAAACATCATGAAAAATTAAAAAGCAAGCTGACAAAAATAACAAGCTTAAGTTCACAGGTCAAGACTATTTTTTATTCAATAGCGTGTAAAAGGCTTACAAGATTGCAAAATTTGAATATCTGAATATTTGTAAGGAAATAAAATAGATATTTGATATTATCATTAATGGAAATATCATGTTTTACATGCCCAAATGTAATACTGTGGTTCGCCCAAGTAGCCATATAATTTTGACCAGTAATGACACAAACATACTTCCTTAAACCCTGTATTTCGTATTAAATCTAAAAAATCCCAACCAAAATCATGAAAAACGAGTGAACCCTCTTCTGACAACGGATTGCCGTGATAAACAGCTTCTAAATAATGTACTAATTTTCCATCGTGGACTGCTGCCCGACGCACGGATTGTTCAGCATTTAAATTAAACGGAATTGAAAGAAATAATTCCCCATCTGGTTTCAAAATTCGATAAATTTCTTGTAATGCTTTGTCTGGTTGATTAACGTGTTCTAATACATCATTTGACATGACCAAATCAAAGCGTTGCGCTGCAAAACTAAGATTTTCTATATTTTCATGCTGTATATTTTTTTGTACCGTGCCACCTGCGATATTTTCACCTAAATACTCACTACCAACACATCTAACGGTTGTTAAGTGCTTGGTTAGCCACTGAAAAACAGGTGTAATTTGTTCAGTTGCATATAATGCTAACGGTTGCGTAGAAATTTCCTGACGTGCAAAAACACTATCTTTAATGCTATGCAAAATAGCACGTTGCCGATTATTTAATTCACATTGACAAACAAGCCGTTCACGCCAATTTGGTAGCCAAGTCTGTCCAGTTTCGACACCACCAAATTTTTTATCTACCAAAAACATGGCGTGTTTATCACAAGCTTTGCAAACACCACTAAATTTAAATACATCTTCTTTTGCATGTTGTTTAATTAAATTTTGCTCAAATGCCTGATGATGTGCAAATTGCTCGTGTGTATGATATTGCTCAAATGCGCTACGATTAAAGAATTTTTGGATTCTCATTGTGGCTTTATCTCTGCTAATTTTTTTGAAGCTAAACGCGCAATTGATTGATTTGGATATTTATTTTTAACTTCAGTGAATATTTTTTTAGCTTGAACAAAATCTTGTAATTCATGGTAACAATAACCAATTTTAAGCTCGACTTGAGCGCGTTTTGTACTGCTAGTAAAACGTTCAAGGAAACTTTCATACGCAACCAATGCTGAAATAAAATCACGTTTAGAATAATAGGCTTCTGCGAGCCAATATTGCGCGTCGTCGGCAAATTGACTGTTGGGATATAATGCTAAAAATTCTCGAAAACCATTAATAGCTTGCTCGTCATCACCGACCTCAAGCATTAAATAAATTTTTTGATAGGCTTGTTTATCGTTTTCAGATTTGTTTACTATCGGTTCATTTACGATAACAGCTTGTTTTTGCGTGTTTAAGGTATCTATTTTGTGTTCTAGTAGTTCTAATTCTCCACGCAATTGTTGAATAACAATATTTTGTTGTGCGATTTGCGCATCTTGTTCCAAGAGCGTTTGACGTAGTTGCGAAACTTGTTGTTGTAAATACAATACGTCTGATTCAAGCTGACTTTGTGCCGACGCTGCACTTATCCATAGTAGGCAAAGCCACGACCATTTTTGCATAAAATATCCCTTATTTCTATTTTTCTATCAATAAGTTAGGAATGAAAAAACTTAGGTGCTGCTGAAAAATTTAGCGACATAAGTCTTTTGCACTCCCGCAACGCTGAATAAAACCCATTTAATTTTTATATTATTTTCAGGATATTAAGCAGCTTCAAGCAATTTATCTTGCTCACAATAATATTTTTCAATTTCTGCTTCACTGATGCGAGTTAAGGCATCTTTCGGTAAGATGGATAAAATTTCCCACGCCAAATCCAAAGTATCGCCAATTGAACGATCCGTCGTTTCACCTTGTCCTACAAATTTTTGCTCAAACGCATTAGCAAATTTTAAATACAATTGATCGTTTTCTGATAATTCCTCAGCACCGATAATTGAGGCTAAATTACGCACATCCAATGCTTTGGTATAGGCGGCGTACAATTGATTAGCAACATGAGCATGATCTTCACGAGTATAATCTTTACCAATTCCATCTTTCATTAAACGCGATAACGACGGTGGAATAGTCACCGGAGGATAAATGCCTTGATTATGCAATTCACGGCTTAATACAATTTGTCCCTCAGTAATGTACCCAGTTAAATCTGGAATCGGATGTGTAATATCGTCACTAGGCATACTTAGCACTGGCATCATAGTAATTGAACCTGCACGATTTTTAATCCGTCCGGCACGTTCGTAAATTTCCGCTAAGTCCGAGTATAAGTAACCGGGATAACCTTTACGTGCAGGTACATCGCCTTTTGCTGTTGCCACTTCACGCAAAGCCTCAGCATAATTTGTCATGTCAGTGATAACGACGAGTACATGACGGTCTAAATCGTATGCTAAATATTCCGCAACCGTTAATGCGGTGCGCGGTAAAATTAAACGTTCCATTGGTGGGTCGTCGGCGTGATTGATAAACATGACGACGTTGTTAAGTACACCACTGGATTCAAATTGTTCTTCAAAAAAACGTGCATCAGCGTATGATACGCCCATTGCGGCGAATACTACTGCAAATTGAGATTCTTGACCGGGCAATTTAGCTTGGCGCACAATTTGGGCTGCAAGCCGATTATGTGGTAAACCTGAGCTGGAAAAAATCGGTAATTTCTGCCCACGCACTAGCGAGTTTAAGCCATCGATGGTTGAAATGCCAGTTTGGATAAATTCACGCGGATAAGCGCGTGCTGCGGGATTGACGGATGAGCCATTTACGTTGCGTTTAAGACTGGAAATAATTGGCGGACGACCATCTCGTGGCTGCCCAATACCATTAAAAACTCTTCCTAATACTTCGGGCGATAATGGCATTTCAAAAGGTTGTTCTAAAAATCTTACCCAAGTAGATTCCAAATCTAAATCTTGCGTACCTTCAAATACTTGAATCAAGACAATTTCTTTAGTTGTTTTAATAACTTGTCCATTACGCCGTCTACCTGTGTAATCGCGTACAACGACCCGGTCCCCCAGTGCAACATTGGGTACACCGCGCATAAAGAGTAAGGCATCTCGTGCTGCTTGTGCCATGCGATAGGCTTTTTCTTTCATTACTGTCCCTTTGAGCTAGAAGATTTGCTATATCATACGACAAGTTTATTAAAAAGAGATGATGTTTTGTAATAGAATTTTGGGTAACTATTCAGCGTCCCATGCTAATGATGGTTGCCAAACATTTTTAATAGCAGCTTGAATCCCCAATAGGATATTTTGCTGCTGTTTTTTTTAAGCGTAGAAATGTAGCTCTTGAAGTATGCCACATATTTGAGCTTTTGGCATCTTGAACTGAATAGTCACATTTATTTTATATAGCGTGATGAAATGATTTGATTTGTGTCATTTTTTAATTTTCCGAAAATTAATTATTTTCCTTAATCATCTTGATTAAAATATCTGCTGCATCTAAAACAAGAAAGGATTTTGAAATTGATTTTGTTCCTTATTGATATTTTTCACAGGCGAAATAACATTTATTTTTGATTTTAAAAAAGCTGTCTTTATAAGATTTATAACCTTTTTTGAGATTAAAAGGCGGATTCGCAAAGGTCATATCCACTGAATTATCAGGAACTTGTTTTAATAAATCTAAACAATCTCCATGATGTATTTTATTTAAAAAAGGTTGTATTATCACAAATTTTGCTCTAAAAATTTTTTGAATCTATTCAATTCGTCTTTATGGAATGTAAAAACTTCATCAAAAGCGTCCACCATGCGCTTTAAATCTCCCTGCCTTACATACCAACCAATACCATCAATAAACCCTACAAATTTTGCTTTTGGGTAGTATTGTTTAATCAATACGCTAATATTCTTTTCAATTTTAGATTTATCACCTTGTCCTGAAGAAGTCGTTACCAGAGTTGAATCTTCATATACCGCTAAAACTCACTGAAAAATAGGTTATAACTGAAATTATGCCTTGTCTGGTCATGTTTTTGGATTTTTGATTTAGAGTGCTTAACCTGTCAGGCTACGACTTGACTCCTCAAAAGAATATTTACGCGCTATTGGATAAAATTATTTTATTTTCAAATGCTTATTTGACTCGTTTATTTTTCTAAGACAACAATATTTTTACCTAAATTCAGTTGAAAACTGTTATCATTAGAAGTTTTTAATAAAAAGATTTTTTTATGCACAATAATCAATTTAATCAAAATGATGACCTAATGGCTGAAATTAATATCATACCGCTAGTGGATGTTATGTTGGTGTTATTAATCGTGTTTATGATTACAGCACCTTTGCTTACACCGCACAGTGTCGTTGTTGATTTGCCTCAAACTGCTGATGCGCAAAATCCACTCAAAAATTTAGAACATATTAAATTGCTAATTAATGCGCAAGGGCAAATTTTTTGGCAACAAGAATTAATTGATAAAAAACAATTAGTGCATAACTTACAACAAGTTGCACAGATAACACCTCAACCAGAATTACACCTATATGCAGATAAAATGCTACGTTACCAACAATTGCAAGAAGTGATGGTTGCAGCACAAAAAGCGGGTATTGAAAAATTAGGTTTCGTACACCAACAAGATTGATCGCCATCTGATAGTCAATACAAGAATGCAAAATTTATTTTCATTTATTTTCCCAATCGCGCTTGATTTTAGAAAAATTCACATGAGTTATACAAATTTCCCACTTATCATGGGCATTCTCAATGTTACACCCGATTCCTTTTCCGATGGGGGGCAATTTCAACAACGTAATCTTGCATTGCGCCATGCTATAAAAATGTATCATCAAGGTGCTGATATTATTGATGTTGGTGGTGAATCGACACGACCTGATGCGCAAGTTGTTTCGATACAACAAGAATTAGATCGGGTCATACCGATTATTGAAGCAATTAAAGCAGAATTACCTGTAGATATTTCGATTGATACGAGTAAAGCTAAGGTGATGCAAGCTGCAATTAATGCAGGCGCAACAATTATTAATGATGTTACAGCATTACGTTGTGAGAGTAGTCTACAAGTTGCCGCAAGGGCTAATGCTACTGTCTGCTTAATGCACATGCAGGGAGAACCACGCATTATGCAAATTAATCCGCAATATGTCGATGTCGTAACCGAAGTAAAACAATTTTTATTACAGCGGGTCGAGGTGTGTATTGCGCATGGCATTAAAAAAATCTGGCTTGATGTTGGTTTTGGTTTTGGTAAAACGCTTGAACATAATTTGCAATTAATGAAGTGTTTAGAAACTTTTACCGCATTGGATTATCCTATTTTAGTAGGTGTATCACGTAAGTCTATGATTGGAAACATATTAAATAAGCCAGTAGAACAACGTCTATATGGCGGATTAGGATTGACTGCTCTGGCAATTGCTAAAGGTGCGAAAATTATTCGTACACACGATGTTGCAGCAACTAGAGATGTTGTTACAATGGTACAAGCTGTTATGGATAGTTAGAGGCGAACTGATGCGAATTTTTATTTTATTATTATTATGTTGTTGCACCCTACCCGCACAAAGCATTGAATTACCCGATATGGGTATGTCTGCCGACACTGTGCTATCACCAATCGAAGAGCAAAAGATTGCAAAGGCATTTTTACGTCAAATCCGTCAACGAACTGAGCTTATCGATGATGTTGAAGTTTATAACTATGTTAATTCATTAGGACAAAAATTAGTCGCTTATAGCAATATGCAAAATCAACCGTTTAATTTTAATGTAATTAATCAATCTGATATTAATGCGTTTGCAGTACCCGGTGGATTGATTTTTATATATAGTGGATTAATATTAGCGGCACAAAGTGAGAGTGAACTTGCGTCAGTATTCGCCCACGAAATTGCTCATGTTACTCAACGTCATATCGCTCGAAAATTTGAAACAGGAAATCAAGTATCTATTCCGATAATGGCAGCAATGCTAGCAGGTACGCTATTGGGTGTCGCAACAGGTAATGCAGATTTAGTTGCGTCGAGTGTGGGGGCGGCGGCGGCGGGTAGTCTGCAAATGCAAATCCATTTTACTCGCTTGCACGAAAAAGAAGCTGACCGAGTGGGTATTGACTTATTGGCTAAAGCGGGTTTTGAGCCACATGATATGCCCAATTTTTTCCAACGAATTCAAGATGAAAGCCGTTTTTATTCCAAACCTCCTGAATTTTTATTGACCCATCCGATGTCACTTGATCGCGCCGCTGAGGCAATTGATCGTGCAGCAGCCTATCCAGCAGTTAATTATTTTGATTCGATAAATTATCATTTAATGCGGGCAAAAATATTGGTTCTCACTACGACTAAACCTGTGCGTCAACTCGTGGAGCAACTTGAAGAGATGTTAGCGCAGGGACGGTATAATAGTGAGATTGCAATGCACTACGGATTAGCATTAGCATTATTGGAAACTCGTCAAGCTGATAAAGTACAGCAACATATTGATTGGTTGGTAAAAAATGATACGGATCGAGTGATTTATCATATTTTACAGGCACGGTTGGCTTTATTACGAAATAAACCGGAAAAAGTTGAAAAAATCTATACGCAAGCTTTGAAAATTTATCCAAATGATGTGCAGCTAACACTGGCATTTGCTGAATATTTATTGCGTTACGCTCACGATGCTAAACAAGCTCAGACGTTGCTTACACAATTAGGTGAGCAACCTTTTCCACAATATTATCGCCTATTAGCACAAACTTATGAAAAAAATAAGCAAATTGCTGAATCTCATTTAACGATGTCAGAATATTATTATTTAATGGGTGAATTACGTCTAGCAGTGGAGCAGTTGAAACTGGCGCGTAAACGCAAAGATATGAGCTATTATTTAGCCTCACGAGTCCAAGCACGCTATAAAACACTAAGCCAAGAGTTATATGAGCTTGAAAATAAAAAAGAAGATTTTTAATCTATCTAGGAGTTACGCAGTTCACGAAAATTTTACGCTATATTTGCAACTCACAATAAATCAGGACACAGAGCGTCCTTGCTGCCTCCCAACGGAGATTATTGGGAACGAGGAAGACTCCAACTGCGTAACGTCTACTGTTATCAAGCACACTATCCTTATTTTCCCATAGACGTGGGCGCACGATGAGCATCGTAGATTGTCTGTATTTTCAATAAAAAGCGACTATGGTTGACAAATCAAACTTTGCAACAATTTACAGATTGCTTTAATATGCTGTTTGTGAATTGTAAATTGAAAATACCCAATTTTAACTATAAGTGAATTACAGAGAAATACAATATCAATGAGCCGTAAAAAAAATAGCACAAAGCCAGATACGATTGATCCCTATATTGAGCGTGAAGTACAGAAATATCAAAAACCTATCCCTAGTCGTGAATATATCCTTTCGCATTTAGCTTATCAAAATAAACCTCTTTCCCTAAATCAGATTGCGGAGTTGTTGAATTTATCCACTGAGGAAGATTTAGAGGCTTTACGCCGTCGTTTGCGCGCAATGGAACGCGATGGGCAATTAATTCGTAATCGGCGCAAAGGTTATGGTATTCCTACCAAAATGGATTTAGTACGGGGTCGGATCATCGCTCATCCCGATGGTTTTGGATTTGTAATACGTGATGAAGGTGGTGAAGATATTTATTTATCCGCTAAACAAATGCGTAATTTAATGCACAAAGATAGAGTGCTCGTTAATATTGTGGGTGTAGATTTTAAAGGGCGACCAGAGGGCAAACTCGTTGAAGTATTGGAACGCGGTAATCATCACGTCGTCGGACGATTTTTCAAGAAAAAAGGGATTACCTTTGTCGAACCAGATAACCCACGTTTATCACAACGCATTATCATAGACGCTGAACAACCTAACAGCGCAAAACATGGACAAATTGTCGTCGCAAAAATTGATGAATATCCGACTGAATATCAGCCAGCCGTAGGACATGTTATTGAAGTCATAGGCGACGAGCGCGACCCGGGGTTAGAAATTGATATTGCAATCCGTTCACATGAAATTCCACATCTATGGTCTGAGGCTGTCGAGCAGGAAGCGAAACAATTTAGCACCACTATTCCAAAAGAATTATATGACAATCGAGAGGATTTGCGCGCCACTCCATTTGTCACAATCGACGGCGACGATGCTCAAGATTATGACGACGCGGTATACTGCGAGCCACGAGGACGGGGTTGGTTATTGAAAGTCGCAATTGCAGATGTTTCCGCGTATGTAAAACCAAATACTGCGCTAGATACTGAAGCAAAAAATCGGGGTAATTCAGTATATTTTCCCGAATACGTCGTACCAATGTTGCCAGAACAATTGTCAAATGGTTTGTGCTCGTTGCAGCCTAAAGTTGATCGTTTATGTTTAGTTTGTGAAATGGCAATTGATGTATATGGACGTAGTCGGCGTACTCGATTCTATGAAGCAATTATTTGTTCTGCTGCGCGTCTGACTTACGATCAAGTCGCAAAAGTATTGAATGGCGATAGCAGTGATTTTCCCCATCCTGAGTTGCTAGCACATATTGAAAACCTCAATAAATTGTATCGATTACTACAAAAACGTCGCCAAAAACGTGGGGCAATTGATTTTGAAACCGTTGAAACTAGAATTATTTTTGATAAACAGCGCAAAATCGACAAAATTGTGCCAGTTAAACGTAACGATGCACACAAATTAATTGAAGAAATGATGTTAGCCGCAAACGTGGCAACAGCAGAATGGTTAGATAAATATGAAATACCATTTTTGTATCGAATTCACGAAGCACCAACCGAAGAAAGATTAAAAGATGTACGTTTATTTTTAGGCGAATTAGGTTTAAATTTTCCAGTGCGTGGTACGCCACAAGTCAAACATTTTGCCAAATTAATGGAAAAACTTGGCGACCGTCCTGATGTGCGCTTAATTCAAACTGTTTTATTACGCAGTATGAAATTAGCCATTTATCATACTGAAAATAAAGGACATTTTGGTTTATCATTCGACAGTTATACGCATTTTACCTCACCAATTCGTCGTTATCCTGATTTAATGGTACACCGTGCAATTAAACATTGTCTACAAGGACGTAGCGTTAAAAAATTCTTATATTCCGAGCATGAAGTGCAGCTTTTGGGTGAGCAGTGCTCGATGACTGAACGCCGTGCTGAGGAGGCGACTCGTGAAGTGATTAGTTGGTTAAAATGTGAATATATGCAAAACAAGGTCGGCGAGATGTATGAAGGTATTATCACAGCCGTTACACCGTTTGGTATTTTCGTTGAATTAGATGATTTATTTATTGAAGGGTTGGTGCATGTGACAGCACTGGGAGAAGATTATTTTCACCATGATCCAATCGGTCAACGCATGATTGGCGAAGCGAGTGGTGTATGTTACCGTTTATCAGACAAGTTAAAGGTAAAAGTGGTGCGGGTTAATTTAGATGATAAAAAAATTGATTTTGAATTAGCTTAATGTTCCATACATTTTATTTTTTCCTGCCAAAAAACCAATATTTTGACGGCTCGCTCGTGCTATACTTTTCAGAAAGCAAAATTTAACATAATAAAATTAACTGATTGCTGTTAATTAATTGTTCACCGTTCACCATTCACTGATAACTCATTTAACCATGTTACTCACTATTGCTATTGTTGGTCGTCCTAACGTTGGAAAATCCACCTTATTCAACGTGCTTACGCAAACCCGTGACGCGCTGGTTGCGAATCAATCAGGCTTGACTCGTGATCGTCAGTTCGGGCGCGGACGTGTAGGAGAACGTGACTACTGGGTAATTGATACCGGTGGTTTGACTGACGATGTTGATCAGATGGCTGAACATATTACAAAACAAGTCACCGAAGCAATTAAAGAAGCTGACGGTATTTTATTCATCGTAGATGGCAGACATGGCTTAACTGCGGCGGATGAGATGATTGCCCAACAATTACGTGTAGTTAATAAACCAAGTTATCTAGTCGTTAATAAAACCGATGGTTTAGAAAATATTACTGCAATGGCTGAATTTTTTATTTTAGGTTGGAGTCAAATATATCCAATTTCTTCAACCCATAAACACGGTATTGGAGAATTAATGGATGTCGTTTTAGAGCAATTAGGCTGCACCGAGACGGAAACAATTGAGCAAGATGATAGCATTAAAGTTGCAATTGTCGGTCGCCCGAATGTTGGTAAATCTACACTAGTCAATCGGATTTTAGGCGAAGAGCGTGTTATTGCTTACGATAAACCCGGTACAACACGAGATAGTATTTTTATCCCATTTGAGCGACATGGACAAGCTTATACTTTGATAGATACGGCTGGAATACGACGTAAAGGCAAAGTATCTGAAACAATTGAGAAATTTAGTGTATTGAAAACATTAAAAGCCATAGAAAGCGCAAATGTGGTCATTGCTGTGTTAGACGCACATGAAGGTCCGACTGATCAAGATGCTAATTTACTCGGACACGTTCTTGATATGGGACGATCACTTGTGATCGCGGTCAATAAATGGGATGGCTTAGAAATGGATCAACGACAATGGGTTAAAGCAACATTAGGACGTAAACTATATTTTGTTGATTTTGCTAAAATTCATTTTATTTCCGCACGACACGGTACAGGGGTAGGCGATTTATATAAAACGATTCAACAAGTGCATCGTGCTGCATTTTTGGAAATTGCTACATCACGTTTAAATCAAATTTTACAAGATGCTACGAATGCTCATCAACCGCCGTCAGTACGTGGTCGTCGAATTAAATTGCGTTATATTCATCAAGGCGGTACCAATCCACCTAAATTTGTGATTCATGGCAATCAAGTAGACGCGCTACCAACAGCTTATAAACGTTATTTAATCAATTGTTTACGAGAAAATTTTGATTTTTCTGGTACGCCGATAAAATTAGAATTTCGTCAAGGTGAAAATCCTTTTGCTGATAAACGTAATGAACTAACATCGCGCCAACAACAAAAACGACGTAGAATGATAAAACATGTGAAAAAATAAGCTATTACCTTTCGTATCGTAGGGTGTATAAGCGTAGCGCCATACACCTTATACTAGCGTTTTTCTCAACCCCAATCTAACTTTGCGCGTAATGTTGTGTAATGATCATGACCTTGTGGATGAATCAAGCGAATATGCTGACGTTTTTCAATAACAACACGATCTCCCGGAATAAGCTCTTGACACAATACACCGTCTGCATTGAGCTGCGCCTGACCAGATTGATCTTGCGCAACAGTCACATGAACACAACTATCTCCATCAATAACAATCGGACGGCTACTCAAAGTATGTGGACAAATCGTAACGAGCAACAGCGCATTTAGTGAAGGATGTACGATAGGACCGCCTGCTGAAAGTGAATAAGCCGTTGAACCCGTTGGTGTTGAAATAACGATACCATCAGCGCGTTGCTGATTGACAAAATGCCCATTTACAGTTGTTTCAAATGCTAACATGTGCGACATATTCCAACGATGAATAACCATATCATTGAGTGCGTTACAATGAGATAGACAATGTCCATCACGGTAGACCTCGCCATAAATTAAGAATCTATCTTCTTCGATGAATTGCCCTTCAAGTAGAATTTGACGAAGATAGGTTTCCATCTCAGCAGGATTAATATCCGTTAAAAAACCCAAACGTCCCAAGTTGACACCCAGTAAACAAACATCGTGTTTTGCCAATAAGCGTGCTGCTTGTAACAATGTTCCATCACCACCGATTGCAATGACCAAATCACAGCGAATGCCTAATGCTTCAGTATTTGCTGCAACGCTAATATTATGTTGTGCTAACAAACGCGAACTAGGTGCATCAATGGTAACATCTACATCATATTGTTTTAAAAGTGTAATTAAATTTTCTAAAGCAATTTTTACTCGTGGTTCGCCCCGTTTTGCGATAAGACCAATACTTTTAAACATAAGCGCACACTATCGGTAAGAAACAAGTGACGCATTGTACCTTAACCTTGCGTGTTTTTACTATCAGTCATCAGCAATTATCTGGGGGCAATCGCGTTCGACATCTCTTAAAGAGTGATGCTTGAGTCTAAACAAAAATAGCTTTATAGAACTGGTTTGAAATTTTAGTAAATAGGTTAAATTATTATATTTTCTTTCACATCGTGGAAACAAGGCATGTCTTGTCACTACAAAACCTTGTCTCTTTAGATTAATATTCATTTATTTTAAACATTAGGCGTGACGCAGTTCAGATGAAAATTTTACGCTATATTTGCAACTCACAATAAATCAGGACGTAGAACGTCCCTGCAGCCTCCAACGGAGACCATTGGGACGAGGAATACTTTAAACTGCGTCACGCCTAAACATATCAAATGAGTTCTATA
>CAYMCP010000020.1:0-5920 GCA_964388965.1 uncultured Thiotrichaceae bacterium
TTAAATCCTGCTAATTCTTAAATTTTGTGAATTCTGATTCTGATGTTTTTGAACAGGATGCAGCGATCGAGTGGATTTTTTTAACCCCATTCTACACACTGCGTAGAACGATCCCTGACGCACCAGCATCAAAAACGTTACAAGATTTTTTAAGAAGATGAAATCTCATCTATTGCTGCAAGCACTTCGTCTACATGCCCGTCAACCTTAACTTTACGCCATATCTTTTGCAATACACCATTTTTGTCATGAATGAAAGTACTGCGTTCAATGCCGCGCGTATCTTTGCCGAACATTTTTTTATTTCTCATCACGCCATAAGTTTCGCACAATACCTCATCCACATCAGCAAGTAATTCAAATGGAAACATATACTTTGCTTTAAAACTTTCATGTTTTTTCACTGTATCGCGCGAAACGCCTAAAATTAATACATTCCGTTCTTGGAATGCCGCAAATTTTTCAGCAAAGTCCTTTCCTTCTTGCGTACAACCCGGTGTATCATCGCGTGGATAAAAATACAACACCACAATTTGACCTTCCAAGCCTGCTAAATGAATAGCTTGATCACCCGTTGCAGCCAAAGTAATGTCTGGTAAAGTACTACCGATTTCAACTGTCATAAAATTTTCCTTGAATATTATTGCGGCAAAATGTCATGCTACAAAATTGCTTTAGGATAAGAACCTAACAATTTGACTAACGCATGGGATTTAATCGCTTCGATTGTTTGACTAACTTTCGATTCTTGATAATGTCCTTCTATATCAATAAAAAACGTATATTGCCATTTCTCAATTTTTGCGGGATGTGATTCAATCCGAGTCATATTAATACCATTAGCAGATAGTGGTTTAAGTAGCTCAAATAGTGAGCCTGCCTTATCCGCATGTGTCGGTAGCAACAACAATGAAGTTTTATCTTGCCCTGTCGGTGGTACAGTTTGCTGACCGATTACAGCAAAACGAGTAGTGTTATTTGGTTCATCCTCGATATTTTGCTCTAATTTGCGTAAATCATAAGTTATCGCAGCAATATGCCCCGCAATAGCAGCCGCTTGAGAATTTTGTACTGCTAATTTTGCAGCCTCAGCATTGCTTGCAACAGCCTGTTTTTCGGCATGAGGTAAGTGAATATCAAGCCATTTGTGGCATTGTCCCAATGATTGTTGATGAGAATAAACTATTTTTATATCATCAAGTTGCAGTGCATTGGATAATAAGCAGTGATGAATGGGTAACTCCACTTCTCCACAGATTTTTAATTGCTGCGTGGTAACAAAACAATCCAAAGTTTGATTAATACCGCCCTCTGTAGAATTTTCCACTGGCACAACACCATACTGCACATTACCTGCTTCGACTTCTTTAAAAACATCTGCAATAGTTGGCAACAAAATACAATCAACACCCTGTCCAAATTGCTTAAAAGTTGCTGCTTGTGAATATGTACCCTCTGGTCCTAAACAACCTACTCGTAATTTTTTCTGCAACGCTAAACAAGCAGACATAATTTCCCTAAATAGCAAGGTCAACGTATCATTTTCCAACCCGCCATTTTTATTGCGTGCAATCACATTCTGCAAAACTTGCGCTTCACGCTCAGGACGATAAAAAATAGGATTTTGTTCTGTAGCGTACTTAGCTTGCGCGACTTTTTTGGCTAGTTGAGCGCGTTCGTCGAGTAGATTTTGAATTTTAATATCAGTTTCATCAATTTGTTGACGTATTACATCAATATTGTGGTCTTCGCTCATGAGTCTAGTCCAGATTGTTTCCATTGTAATAAGGCAGCAACTAATCCCGCGTCACTGGCAACAGGTGCAGTATAAACCATTGCTTGAGTATATTGTCGTGCTAAATCAGTTACTCTTGGGCTGATAGTAACAAGTGGTGTCGTTTCTAGCCATTGATGCTGTTTTAACATAGAAAATAAATTTTGCAAACTCTCGCCACTGGTAACGATGACAATATCAATTTTTTGCGCGTTTAACCATTTTGCATCCATTATAGGCTGTTGACGACGATAAACATTAACATAAGATACATTTGCCCCACGTTGCACTAAAGTTTCTGCTAGTAATTCACGTCCTCCCTGACCGCGAAAAATAATAATCTGTTGCCCAGTTAAATTTGATAATTGTTGTAATAGTGCTTCTGAATTATAAGGCGGTGGTGCAATTAAAATAGCTTGATTTGTTTGTTGTTGTAAAATTTGACTGGTTTTTTTACCAATGGCAATCAATTGCTCTACTTGCAAATAATCTAAATAGGGAAATCCATACTGAACTGCATTAGCACTGACAAAAATAGCTTTATCCACATGAGTTGGCAAAGTGTCTGGACTAATCGTTAAAGGAATAATTTCTAACGTAGGAAATAATAACGTTGTCCCACCTTGTTGCTGGATTAGATCACACAAAATTTGAGCTTGATGTTTAGGTCGCGTAACGAGTACATTTACCGCTGTTAAAGGCTTGTGAAAATCCATAGCATTCTTTTTTAATTGATTTGGCTGTATTTAGGATTGCTTGCTTTTCGGGATAATCCGTGCGGGTACGCCGACAGCAATTGAATGAGCTGGCACATCTTGAATAATGACCGCGTTTGCTCCAATACTCACATCGTCGCCAATCGTGATGTTCCCTAAAATTTTCGCACCTGCTCCAATATCCACCCGATTACCTACGATTGGTGAGCCACGCTGTCCAGTATGACGCAAACCAACCGTTACGCCATTTCTAATAATAACATCATCGCCAAAACAGGCATCACCACTGACGATAATGCCGCTAAAATGTTCAATTTTAAATCGGCGACCTATTTTAGCTTCGCAAGGTAATTCGATGCCGGTTAAAATTTGTACCAATGTAAACAGCAATTTATACAAAAAGGAAAAAGGCAACCGTAACCAGCGTTGTTTAATTTGATAACGCCAGCAACCAAAACGATATACCCACATCACCCATAAACCTTGACGTGTTATATTTCCTTCGTAAGTTCGCCAATCCTCTCTTAATAAATCAAACATAAATTTTCTACAGCATCTAGGAAAAAATAACAATTTCAAACGCTGAGTTACACAGTTCAGATGAAAATTTTACGCTATATTTGCAACTCACAATAAATCAGGACACAGAGCATCCTTGCTGCTTCCCAACGGAGACCATTGGGACGAGGAATAACATTTTTGTTTGAACTGCGTAACACCCAATTTTATTAAATCATGCGCTACGCGAGGCTCTTTTGCGCTCATGCTCTTTCAAGAAACGTTTACGAATCCGAATCGTTTTCGGTGTGACTTCGACCAATTCATCATCATCAATAAATTCTAACGCTTGTTCCAGAGTCATACGAATGGGCGGGGTTAATAAAATATTTTCGTCAGAACCTGCCGCACGAATATTAGTTAATTGTTTAGCTTTCAATGGATTAACCACTAAATCATTGTCACGCGAATGAATACCAATCACCATACCTTCATACACTTCCTCGCCATGCCCGATAAATAAACGTCCACGATCTTGCAAATTAAATAGGGCATAGGCTAGACTTTTACCTGCACTATTGGCAATTAATACTCCATTAATCCGTTGACCAATTGCACCCTCTTTCATTGGCGCGTAATGATCAAAAGTGTGATACATCAAACCTGTGCCTGAAGTAATCGTCATAAATTCGGTGCGAAAACCAATCAAACCCCGCGACGGAATCACAAAATCAATCCGCATTCGACCTTTACTATCAGGCTGCATATTAGTCATTTCAGCTTTACGTTCGCCTAATTTTTCCATCACCGCACCTTGCGTTAGCTCCTCAACATCGACGGTTAATGCTTCATAAGGCTCTTGTATTTCGCCATTCACTTCTTTCATGATTACCTGAGGACGCGAAACACCTAATTCGTAACCTTCACGGCGCATATTTTCAATTAAAATCCCTAAGTGCAATTCACCGCGACCTGAAACGACAAATTTATCAGGATCATCAGTCTCTTCCACGCGCAACGCTACGTTATGTAACAATTCACGTTCTAATCGTGCTTTAATTTGTCTCGAAGTTAAATATTTACCTTCTTTTCCGGCGAATGGGGAAGTATTAACTTGAAAAGTCATGCTAACAGTTGGTTCATCAACGCTCAGTGGTGGCAAGGGATTAATATGGTTTGGATCGCATAACGTATCGGAAATATTCAGATTTTCAACACCTGTAAACGCAACAATATCGCCTGCCATTGCTTGATCAACTTCAATTCGTTTCAAACCATGAAACCCAAAAATTTGTAATATTCGACCTTGACGCTTACCACCTTCCCTATCCACAATTGTGACTGGTGTATTAGTTTTGACGCGACCACTACTAATCCGACCAATTCCGATCACACCAACATAACTAGAATAATCTAACGCACTGACTTGTAAAGCAAATGGTTCTTCAGGATCGACATCTGGAATCGGTACATGCTCAACAATCATTCCAAATAATGGCTGCATACTACCTTCACGGGCACGACTATCATAACTAGCGTAACCTTGCAATGCAGAGGCGTAAATAATAGGAAAATCCAATTGTCCATCGTCCGCGCCAAGATTATCAAATAATTCAAAAGTTTGATCTACTACCCAATCAGGTCTTGCGCCGTCGCGATCTATTTTGTTGACCACAACAATGGGACGCAGACCACGTCTTAAAGCTTTTTCTGTAACAAAACGAGTTTGCGGCATAGGTCCGTCCACTGCGTCAACGAGTAATAAAACCGAATCCACCATAGACAAAACCCGTTCTACTTCGCCACCGAAATCAGCATGTCCGGGTGTATCCACAATATTAATTCGATAATCATTCCATTTAATCGCAGTATTTTTAGCTAATATCGTGATACCGCGTTCTTTTTCCAAATCACTGGAATCCATTACTCGTTCTATTTCATCTGCGCGCTCTCCCAAAGTGCCTGATTGCTTTAGCAGTTGGTCAACCAAAGTTGTCTTACCGTGATCAACATGGGCAATAATGGCAACATTACGTAATTTTGTAATCACCGAGATATTCTCACTTGCAAAAAAATATGAGCATTATACTGATAATTGCTAAGTAATGAATGATGAATTTAATTTTTTTAAGTAGGTCACGCAAAATTGTAGTGCAAATCTGAAATGATAGCGTTCCTATTATTGGATAATTAATATAAAAAACTTTATTTTAATGTTGTTAGATAAGATATAGGCAATACAACTTTATATTTTGCAGAATTTTTTAAAATTATTTAACCTTAAAATCTGCTAAAAATGCGTAATATCCGCCTAAACTTTCTACTTGCAATACACCTTTACCTTGTTTTTCTTTTTCTTGCAAATAGGGTAATAAATCTGGTGGATAGTGTACGCCGAATAGTGATAGCCACTTTTGCAATATCCATTGGAACCACTTTGGCAAATCACGCTGATCAGAAAAGTCTACGATATGAATAAAACCTTCTGGTTTCACATTGAGCAATGCCGTATCAACAGCCTGTGACCAAGGTGGGATCATAGACAAGGCATAAGAAAAAAATACTGCATCAAATGGTTTATCTAAATGAAACGTTTTTTGATAGTCCAATTCTTCTGCGAGACAGTGTTTTAAAATAATTCTTTCTGTTAGACCTTTCGCATCGATTTTAGTTTGCGCGGTGTTAAGCATTTCTTGCGAGGCATCCAAACCATAAAATTGCACATTTGGATGTTTTTTTGCCAAAATCATCAGATTGCGCGCGGTACCGCAACCGATTTCTAACACTTTATCTCCAGCTTGCAATGGCATTTTCTGGATTAATCTATCACGCCCAAGCAAATAATATTTTCTTGTAAAATCATAAATATATCGTTGATAGCGATACATATTATCCATTGCTTTGGCTTGATCCATATTTTATTTTCCTTCAT
>CAYMCP010000020.1:6020-46092 GCA_964388965.1 uncultured Thiotrichaceae bacterium
CATACACAAATAATTTGCGTAATTCAGGTGGTAATGCGGTTTCGATAGGCGAATCGAGCGAGGCGGTACGAAAAATAATCCGCGTACCCGGTTTACCTACACGTGCTACTTCCTGCCATAATTCAGTTAATACATCAGCATTCATCCAGTCTTGCGAATCTAAAAATACAAAACGGTCTAACGAATTATCTGGCAAAGTTTTTAAGTGATCGATTAAGGAGGTCACATGGGTTTCGATACGATGCAGATTTTTCTTTAATTGAGCGTAATTTTCCTCTTTCAAATACGCGGGCACTGCTTCTAAATTTTCGCTATCGTAACGTAGGCTAAAGCCTTGCCACGCAAAGTAATTATCTTGAATCGGGAAATCACAGGCTAAATGGCGTACTCGTTCGCGGTACAAATTGATCAAATTGCCATCTGATTCTTCCTTCATAAAATCATATTGTTGTGGCGGAATACCCAAGCTAAATACTGCAAATGACATATTGCCAACTTTTTTCACCAACCAATTATCGAAGAATGGCGCGATTTCTTCTTGGAAAATTTGTTTCTGTTCTTCGAGCGTCTTGGCTTGCAGGATTTTTTCGGGTTTATATTTAGTCATTTTTGAAATACGATGCAATAAACGCATAAAACGACCAAAACGTGCATAATGATACAAATTCTTTTTAAAGTATTTGATACGAGTTTTACCTGTTGCCCGACGTAAAATAGAGCCTTTTTCCCAAAAATGGCGGGTTGTTTCATCTAAATGTGGTTGGATATATTTGTAGTAATTTTCGATATTTTGCGGCTGATCAGCTAAACCAAAAAAATCGAAAAAACTTTTATAGTCTGGTAAATGCTCAATTGCTGCCAATTTAAGGCGCGTTAAATTCATGTGATATTGATTCAAATCAACCGCAATAATTTTTTCTGGCTGTTCAACGAGGTAATTCAAGAGGTTACAACCACCAGATGAGATTGTAAAAATACGGCTTTCTGGAGTCAGTTCCAATGCTTCAATGTCAACTTTTGGGTCTTCCCAAATTTGATTATAGACAAAGCCATTAAACCAAAGGCTGAATAAACGCTGTAACACGCCTTGGCGAGTCATTAGTGAATCTTGGTGGACTGCGGTTTTCAACAATCCTGCTGAGACTGAACTCATTATGTGTCTTTCCTTACACTCAAGGGTTAATTAAACATTTACCAACAATTCTAACTTTAAAAACATGTATTTTTAAAAACAGTAATATAGGCGACAAACGAGAGTAAATCTCATATTTGCAAATCATTGAAAAGGAAAATTTATAAAATGAGAATTGCTGGGATACTTGCATAAAATATTGACAAAAGTGTAACTAAAAGTTCATACTACACAACTTGTCTAATTCGTTTAACCCATCCATTTTATGATAGCTTGGCTTTGGATAAAAGCCCTAGTTACAAGATTTTTCAAAAATTTTATTTTTCCACCGAATTTTAAGTAAATATAATCCATGACTGATTTTATAATAATTTTTTATGTCAGATGAATTACACTTATTACTACCTCCCTTTCTGACTGAAACAGTTCTTAGATTGGATAATCTCAGTTTATTTGTTTCTCGCGCCGAAAAAAGACCTTGGACTTATCTTAATCGTGATGCTTGTTTACTTGATTTATTTAATTTGAAGAATCAAGGAGTTGCACCTATAACAGCTTTAGCGGATGGATTGGATGTGGCTAAAAATGTCATTTATTTGCGTGCTGACCCAGTTCACTTACGAGCCGATAGGGATAAAGTGTACTTATTTGATGCCGATAGTGCATTGCATGATTTAACGTTGCATGAAGCACAACAACTTATTAAATCATTAAATAATCATTTTTTGCAAGATAATTTAATGTTTTTTGCTTCTGTGCCACACCGCTGGTATTTGCAATTAGCGATGCAACCAAATTTGCAATTATCGCGTTTATCGGAGGTGAATGGGGCAGATATTCATGATTATATGCCAGAAGGTGTGGATAAGTTGCAGTGGCGGAGTTATTTGAATGAAATCCAGATGTTATTGTATCAAAATTCAATCAATGAGCAGCGTGAAATGGATAAAAAATTAGCAGTTAATAGTGTGTGGTTTTGGGGAATGGGACAATTGCCAAATTTACCTAAAAATAATTGGTCACAGGTTTGGAGTGATGATATTTTAACGCAAGGTTTAGCGCAATTATCTGCTGTTATGCACTCTAATTTGCCAAATCAGGTTCAAACTATTTTGCAGCAAACAGGTAATCAGTTGATTATTCTTGATAAAATTGATTTGGAGGAATTTGACGCGATTTGGTTGCCTGCATTATTAAAGGCGCTACGTCAACGGCAAATGAGTGAAATTATTTTGTATACAAGTGAGGGTATTTTTAATCTTAATCTGAAATTATTGAAAAAATGGTGGCAGTGGAATCGTCTGTTTTTAAAATAACTTGATTGCATACGTTGCTCGTTGTATTACTGAAATATTGTTAATTAATACGTGACATCGTAAATCAAATATACTATAATCAGCGACTTAGTTTCGGGGCGTAGCGCAGTCTGGTAGCGCACTTGCATGGGGCGCAAGAGGTCGTGAGTTCAAATCTCGCCGTCCCGACCAATTTTATTTTTTAGTAGTATGCTGCATTTCCTTCTTAATATCGTCAATATCATCTTTATCCATTAAAATCTGATGCGCTGGACCTTCCAAATCATCAAATTGTCCTGAGCGAATCGCCCACAAAAATACCCAAATAATTAAACCTATGATCACTAAAGAGATGGGTATCAGTAAAAATAGAATTTCCATAATATTTAAGAGTTTGCAAAGGGAGTCTGATTATACTGTTTTATGTCCAACGGCAAAACCAGTTTTTTATTTTTTTATTTCTGTACGTGTCATTTTCAAGATTGTATTAGCAAAATTAACTTTGAGTCGTATCTAACTAAAATCTAAGCCATAAGTTAAAGATGTGTGATTAGTAAAAATTCCTCAATAAATTTAACTATTTCATCTAAATCATTTAAATTTAAGCAAGGAATAAGTGTCGGTTTAGTAGTGAGTGGTGCGTCCGTAGCAATGGCAATAATGTCGCTATCATTTGGATATAATAACGGCTTATTTAAACTGGGGCGGTGCAACTCAATCTTGGGATAACAAGCTGATTTAAATCCCTCTATCAATATTAAATCAATACAATTTGTATCCAGATAAGTCATTGCTTGTTGTAAGGTTATATCTGTTTCGCGTTCTGGCGTTTCCTTTATCAGTGCCCAACGCTTTTGTGATGTGAGTAAAGTTTGTGTCGCGCCTGCATGACGTAAACGATAACTATCTTTTTCTTTATGATCAATTTCAAACGCATGATGGCTGTGTTTAATTACTGCAATGCGTAATCCTTTATTTTTTAAAATCGGAATTAATTTTTCTAATAATGTTGTTTTCCCAGTACCACTATAGGCAACAAAGCCGAGTATATTCATGATTCGTCGTCCATGTGGTGGTAAATGCTAAATTGGCAATGTGTCGATGTTGCAAATTTAGATGCTTGTTTAGATTGTGGTGATAATTCTGGATTCGCGTAAAAACGTAACCAAGCAAATAAATCACTTGGCAACATACCGCGTTCACCTTGTTCAGCCGCTTTGTCTCCCGCTCGACCGTGTAAACATACACCTAAACGTGATGCGGTAACATTATTAAAACCTTGAGCCAATAATCCTGCTATTACGCCTGCTAACATATCTCCAGAACCACTCACTGACATGCCCGGATTGCCCACAGTACAAACACCAATGCTCCCTTTAGAACTTGTAATCAGCGTTCCCGCTCCCTTCAATACACATACGCCACCAAAGCGCAATTGTAACGATTGAACGGCTGCAAAACGATCATGCTGTACCTCAGAAATGGATGTTTCTAGTAATCGTGCTGCCTCGCCTGGGTGAGGTGTGATAATGCTATTTTTAAAACGGAATGGCGTTTTTGCGATTAAATTTAGGGCATCGGCATCAACGACCATTGGTTTATCAAATGATTTTACTGCATTTAATAAGTTCTGACTCCAAACCGATTGCCCTAAACCCGTACCAATGACAATAACATCTGCTATTGCGAGTAATGGCTGTAATTGTTCTGCGGTTTCAATCCCGTGACACATTAATTCGGGACAACCAATATTAATTAAACTCGCGTGGGCTTGACGTGTTGCTACCGTTACCTTGCCCGCACCAACACGTAATGCAGCCTCAGCCGCTAATCGTACAGCACCACTCATGCCTATATCGCTACCAATGATAACAACATGACCGAAATTCCCTTTATGCGCAACCCGTGAACGGCGCGAAAATAAGTGACTTAACGCATTGTAATCAAAACGTAAAATGTGACTTTTAATTTGTTTGTAAGTTTCGGGCGGGACTTTTAGGTCATCAAAAAAAATCTCACCACAATATTCAGGTCCTTCAGCGGTGAATAAACCTTGTTTCAATCCTATAAAACTGATTGTTGCTTGTGCGTGTACGGCTGCACCCATAACATTACCTGTATCGGCATGTAGACCTGATGGAATATCTAATGATAAAACCGGACATTGACAACGATTAATACTTTCAATAACTTGTTTCCATTCGCCTTCTATTTTTCGGTCTAATCCTGTGCCCAATAAAGCATCAATCACGACATCGACAACACTTAATTTTTTTTCAGCGAAGACTTGTACTGAAAGTCCAACTTCAGTCATCGCATCGTGGACGATTTTGGCATCGCCTGTTAATTTTTTCACATCGCCTAGTTGTAGCACGGTCACATCATAACCTGCTAAAAATGCTAAACGTGCCAACACGTAACCATCACCGCCATTATTGCCGATACCACAAATTACTATGATACGATTCGCTTCTGACCATTTGGTTTGTAATAGATGAAATGCTGCACTACCTGCTCTTTCCATCAGGCAGACACCCGATACGCCCATATCAGCAATGGCAATACGGTCTAATTCTCTGACTTGGGTTGCGCGATAGAGAGGAAAGGGTAAAGTTTGCATTTTAACTAACCAATTCTTTAACCCATGTTGCGTTGCGTTCACGACTTAATACTTCACAGCGTGCACGTTTTAATACGACAGCAACATAGAAAAATTTAAAGGCAAATGCCATTAAAATCAACGGGATTAACATTTGTATATCAATTGCAACTTTACCTTTCATGATGTCAATGGTTGCGCCCTGATGTAGGCTATTCCACCAAACAACTGAATAGTGAATAATGGGAATGTTAATCACGCCGACTAGAGTGAGTACTGAGCTTGCTTGTGCTGCTTTGCGTTTATCTTCGATGGCAGCGTTTAAGGCAATAATACCTAAGTATAGAAAAAATAAAATTAATTCAGAAGTTAATCGCGCATCCCAAGCCCACCAAGTTCCCCACATAGGTTTACCCCAAATCGAGCCGGTTACAAGTGCTAAGAAAGTAAATGATGCGCCGATAGGTGCTGAACTTGCGCCAATAATTTCAGCTAATTTTAATCGCCACACAATGCTAATTACTGCCATAACCGCCATGACTATGTATATAAATAGCGACATCCAAGCCGCTGGTACGTGTACGAACATAATGCGATAGCTGTCACCTTGCTGATAATCGGGTGGGGCAACAAATAAACCGTAATACAAACCGGAAACCATCAAAATAGCACAGATAATTGCGAAAAAGGGAATAAAATAATTGGTATAACCGTAAAAATGACGTGGTGATGCCATTTGATGGTAAAACGTCCAAAGAAATTTAAATATATTCATTTGTGTAATCTCGATTAACTTAGACTAATCCGTAATGCAGCAGAGGTGGCAAAAGGTGACAACGTTAAAGCTAAAGTCAACAATGCTGCTAAAAAATAAAGTTGTCCGACAATAGGTAAACCCTCAGCCGCAACGTTAACGGCATTGGCGGCAAAAATCAATACAGGGATATAAAGTGGCAAAACTAACAATGAGATTAATACGCCACCACGCTTTAAACCAACGGTAAGTGCTACGCCAATTGCACCAACTAAGCTTAGTACGGGCGTACCTAATGCGAGTGTCCAAACAAGTGCCCACATCGCTTGACTAGGTAAAAACATGAGCGTTGCAAGTAAAGGTGAAAGTAGGATTAAAGGTAAACCTGTTACTAACCAATGCGCGAGTACTTTGGCTAAAATAGCAATAGGTAATGGTTGTGAACTGAGAGCAATTTGTTCTAATGAGCCATCTTCAAAATCAGAACGAAATAAGTTATCCAATGACAACATTGAAGCGAGTAAAGCTGCAACCCAAATGACACCGGGTGCTATCATTTGTAATGCTTTTGATTCGGGCGAAATACCCAAAGGAAACAGGCTGACCACAATAATAAAAAATAACAGTGGGTTTGCTAATTCAGATCGGTGACGATAGGATAACAATAAATCGCGTTTGAGAATGGTAAAAAAACTGGTCATATAGCAATAACTCTATTTTTAGGACATGAAATTTGTTTTAATTTATAGAACGGTGTGTTATTTAATGCTTATTGCTTACAGGCTTCTGACTGACACAAATCATCAGCTTTCGGATCAAGCGAATAAGTGACATCAATCTCAGTTAAATCTTGAGTAGTTGATGGTGTGGTAAGCGCATCTGCTAATTTTTTCGTAGCTGATTCGGGACGCACGAGATCGCCTTTTTGACCACAACTTAGCAGTAGCAATACACATAAAGAATAAAAAAATATTTTCATGAACGATTTTTTATAAACCTTTCAAACTGTTTTTAAAGCGTCCGTAGGCGAACATGCTGAATTTTTAGTCGGACTTTGGCTAAAAATATGAGTCCGACACCTGCTAGACTGTATCTTGTTTTGTCTGCTCTTTTTCCCCTTTAACCTCTTTTTTTCCATCGTGTCCCAGTGGTAAAGGTGGTTTACCTGTACTGTCGCCGGAATGAATCAAACTACCATTTACTTCAGCTCCCATTGCCATTTCAATTAGATTGTAGTAAACATTACCAAAAATCCGCGCACTTACAGCAAGTTCAACATTTTCAGCAACATACACATTACCAATTACTTTACCATTTAAAATAACATTTGGTACACGCACCTCGCCCTCAATTACGCCCCGCTCACTTAGCGTGAGAACGGAACCACTATCTTCAGTAGCGGAGATATTACCCTTAACTTTACCGTCTATATGCAGACCACCAGTGAATAGAATATCACCCTTAATGAGTGTCTCCTTGCCTATTAGAGAATCAATTTGCGTTATTTTTTTCTTGTTACGGCGATTTCCCCACATAAATGTGTACTCCTTAGAAAATTAAATATTCAGTATTTAGCGTTTGTATGATCAGTCAACGTTTTTCGGTATTGTAACAGCAAACGAGTATCAATTAACAATGGACATTATCAAGAAGCGATTAACAATTAACAATTAATCGAATTTTTAAAACTAGGTATAGACATTTTGCCTGATTATTCGCACAATGAGCAACAAATAATAACGTGCTAATAAATTTAACAAAGGAGTATGAGGGAATGATTGAAATCCGCATACATGGAAGAGGAGGACAAGGTAATGTGGTTGCTGCATATTTGCTGGCAATGGCTGCCTTTGAAGAGGGACGCTATGGGCAGGCGTTCCCTAATTTTGGTGCAGAGCGTCGTGGCGCACCAGTCATGGCGTTTGTCCGCATTAATGATGAACCTATTTTACAACGTAATCAAGTCAATGCCCCTGACTTTCTTATTGTCCAAGACCAAGCTTTATTACACGTACCCGGTGTACTCAACGGCTTAATGCCAAACGGTCATATTTTAGTTAATTCCAGTCAAACCAGTGAAGCATTATCTGCGGAATTTAAGCAAAATATTATTGCGATTCCTGCCGGTGCTTTGGCGAAAGAAATTTTAGGGCGACCCGTACCTAATACTGCATTATTAGCAGCATTTTTTGCCTTAACTGGCATTTTGTCACAAAATTCATTACAACAGGTACTACAGCAAAAATTTAAAGGTAGCGTATTGGACAAAAATTTAACGCTAATTACGAAAGCAGTAGAACTCGTTTCAGCAAATCAATGGGAGAATGCGTAAATGTTACAAGCTTTAGAAGGTTCGCAAGCTGTCGCGCAAGCTGTGTCATTATGTCGTCCCGGCGTTATTGCGGCTTATCCAATTACACCACAAACCCACATTGTTGAAAATATTTCTAAATTAGTTGCAGATGGCAAATTAAATTGTGAATTCGTTAGTGTGGAAAGTGAATTTTCCGCAGCCTCTGTGGTACTCGGTGCAGCAATGGCAGGTTCACGCGCTTATACAGCCAGTGCCTCACAAGGTATTATGCTAATGGCTGAGGTATTATTTAATATTTCTGGAATGCGTGTACCATTGGTGCTGACTTGTGCTAACCGTGCGGTTTCCAGTCCATTGTCCATCTGGAATGATCAACAAGATTCCATGTCAGTGCGTGATGCAGGATGGATTCAATTGTACTGCTCGGATAATCAAGAGGCAGTTGATACCACAATTCAAGCATTTCGCATCGCAGAGGCGACAGAATTACCTGTGATGGTCTGTATGGATGGTTTTACGCTAACGCATACGCTAGAAGGAATAGATATTCCGACCCAAGAAATGGTAGACGAATATTTGCCTAAATTTAGATTTTCCCGCACCTTAGACCCACGTAAACCAATTAGTGTGGGTACGCTAGTTTCACCAGATCATTATACTGAAGCGCGTCATTCTCATCATCAAGCTTTATTAAATGCACAAAATGAAATTTTATTTGCAGACCAACAATGGGCTGTATTATCTGGTCGTCGGGCAGGCGGTTTAGTATCTACTTACGGTGATGATGCGGCAAAAATTGGTATTTTAGTGATAGGTTCTGTTTACGGGACATTGAAAGCGGCATTAGTTGACGCACCGCCGAATGAAGAACCAGTCAAATTAATTAAATTGCGTAGTTTCCGCCCATTTCCAGTTGAAGCATTGCGTAAAGCGTGTGAAGGATTGGATGATTTAATCGTATTAGAACGTGCATTTTCGCCCGGTGGAGGTGGAATTGTCGGACTTGAAGTATTAGCCGCCTTATCTGGTACAGAAAATCCGCCACGTATTCATAATTTTGCAGTTGGTTTGGGTGGTCGTGACGTGCCGTTGGAAATATTACCGCGCCTGCTAGATAAAGTCCGCGCCAGTCTTGTACCAAATCAGTTTGAAATTTTTGACGTGGCGTTGGAAAGATTACCAGAGGAAGATCGCTAGTCATGGCTCGATTATCAATCAACAATTATCAACTATTAGTGTGGAGTAAGTTATGAGTGAGGTGGCTATTCCTATTGCCGATTTACGCACAAAACAGCCACGTTTTCGTGGTATGGAGTCTGGTCACCGCGCTTGTTTAGGTTGTGGTGAGGCATTGGCTGCACGTTTAGTCATGGAGTCAGCAGGACCGGATGTTATGCTGGCAAATGCGACCGGATGTCTGGAAATCTTTACCACACCTTGGCCTGAATCTGCTTGGCGTGTACCCTGGTTACACTCCTTGTTTGAAAATACAGGCGCAATTGCGTCGGGTATGGAAGCGGCAATGAAAGCACAAGGTAAGTCCACTAAAGTCATTGCCATGGGTGGTGACGGCGGCACGTTTGATATTGGTTTTCAAGCATTATCTGGCATGTTAGAGCGCGGTCATAATGTAATGTACGTGTGTTATGACAACGAAGCGTATATGAATACAGGTATTCAGCGATCAAGTTCAACGCCTCATGCAGCGATGACAACTACATCACCTCCGGGCAAGGCGCGTATGGGTAAACGCCATTTGAAAAAGGATATTGTATCCATCGTATCAGCGCACCATATCCCCTACGCCGCGACCACGTCGGTCGCTTATCCTTCTGACATCCGCAAAAAAGTTCGGCGGGCAATGGAAATTGATGGACCTACTTTTTTACAAATTCACTGCCCTTGTCCATTGGGGTGGGGACATGAAGGCGATAAAAGTATTGAAGTTGCACGTTTAGCAGTTGAAACCGGTTTGTTTCCGATGATTGAATTGGAACGTGGTGGTTTGGTTGGTGCTGTGCCGATTCGTCATCCAAAACCTGTTGAAGTCTACTTGAAAAAACAACAACGTTTTCGCCATTTATTTACCGATGATGCTCGCGCACAACAGGAATTAGAGCATATTCAAGCTATTGCCAATCATAATATTGAAATTTATGGTTTGCTTGGTGATGGACAAGATAACTTCGATAGCGAAGGTATGGATACAGTAAAACGTGGTGGTTTACGTTGGGGATGATAATGGCTAGTAGCATAATCAGATAGATTGGCGATTTTATTTTAAGTAGAAACAGGGCACGCCTTGTCTCTACTGATGATTTTTAATCAGAAGGGGATTCTTTATGCGTAATTCATTCATTTTATTCTTACTACTATTTTTTCACCAATTTGTCACCGCCGCGAGTTTTGATTGCAACAAAGCTCAAGCACCAATTGAACATGCCATTTGTCACAATGAAAGTTTGAGCACTGCTGATACCCTACTCGCCGAACGTTATAAAGCATTACGTCAATCCTTATCAAAATCAGAAAGTAATATTTTAAAACAGGAACAACGTAATTGGTTAAAACAACGTCTCACGCAGTGCAGTGTCTATGATGTTGCTTGTTTAGAAAATTTGTACACGTCAAGAATTACAGAATTTGAATCACGTTTAGGTGTCGGCAATACCTTGTCGGTACAAAGTGCGGCGCAACCGCTTGATGATTTTATACCAGAAGGTTACAAAATTTTAGATACAAAAAAAGGTGATTTAAACCGTGATCAATTCATGGATGTCATTTTGATTTTACAACAAGAAGACGAGCAAGATGATAGTGAGGTAGTGCGTCCATTACTAATTTTAATCGGTGATGCAAACAATCAATTACAACTTGCTGCGCGCAACGATAATGTTGTGTTATGCGAATCGTGTGGAGGTATGTTTGGCGACCCGTATCAAACGACTACCATTAAAAATGGCTATTTTACCGTCGAACATTATGGCGGCAGTGCTTGGCGGTGGACAAAATATATTACTTTTGAATATATCACTGAACAAAATAATTGGTTTTTACACAAAATCACAGAGGAATCTTACCATACCGCTGACCCGGATAACGTTAATCGTACAACGCAAACTGTTGAGCAATTTGGTGCAGTATTTTTTGAAGATTATCAAAATGAGTAATAATTAATTCACAAGCCATAAGCGACTGTGAAATACTATTGTGACATCAACAGATGCTCGTAATACTTTGTTACAGGCTTTGGTGCACCAACCCAAACTATCAGTGGCGGTTATGAAATTGCTCTAATCGGCGTATTGCATGACAAAAAATGATCGGATGTTTTATGGACATAAATAAATTTTTATTATTTTTCTGCTTATGCGTACACGGCTATGCCCATGCCACCACAGAGTCAAAAGTGACAGACTTATTGACTTTATCCTTAGAAGAATTACTTAACATTAAAGCCGTTACCATTGTCACAGGTAAACAACAATCACAAATCAAAGCCCCTGCGATTACGACCGTCATTACCGCTGCGGATATTGAAGCCATTGGCGCGACGGATTTAGATGAAATATTAGAAACCGTCACAGGTCTGCACGTTACTTTATCTCCCGCATTCAACAATTCCGCCTATGTCATGCGCGGTTTATACTCTACTCAACACTCAGAAGTATTAATGTTAATTAACGGGATACCAATTAAACAACTTTATTCTGCTAATCGTGGTAATGTGTGGGCTGGTATGCCAGTCAACAGTATTTCGCGGATTGAGATTATTCGTGGTGCGCATTCTGCTGTACACGGCGCGGATGCGTTCAGTGGTGTGATTAATGTGATTACAAAAAGTGCTGCTGAAATAAATGGTACAGAATTTGGCGTAAAAATAGGTAGCTTTAACACTCAAAATGTATGGGCATTACACGGAGCGGATTACGATGGTTTTAATGTTGCGACGATGCTAGAAATTTACGATACGGATGGTCATGAAGCTATAATTAAACAAGATTTACAAAGCCAGTTGGACGCATTGCAAGGTACGCAAATTTCCGCAGCCCCCGCCCCTATGAATAATAACCGCCGTAACTTAGACGCACGTTTAGACATGAGCAAAGAGCGTTGGCGATTACGTGCAGCTTATCAAATTCACGATAAAATCGGTGCGGGCGTGGGTAGTGGTAATAATTTGGATGCTATCGGCGCGTATCAAAACCAACGTTATAACTTTGATTTAACGTATCACAATCCACAAGTCACCCGATTTTGGGACTTGATGCTACAAACTTATGTAAATGCCTACCAATTGAAGCCAGACCCTTATCTACAAATTACCCCACCCAATCAAACGTATTCCAATAGCTATCGCCTCAAAACTGGCAAAAAAGAGCATATTTCTGCGCTAAACATTAATAGTTTTTATTCTGGTTTTAAGCAACACTTATTGCGTTTGGGCGCAGGTTTTATTTACAGTGATTTGTATGATGTAACGCATTGGCAAAATTTTGGAATCAATCCGACAACAGGTGAGACATTACCACCAAATAGCGATTTTATTGATTATTCCGGTACGCCTTACGCTTTTATAAATGAGGGCGATAGAAAAAATTATTATTGGTTTGTGCAAGATGAATGGAAAGTTAGTGACGTATGGACTTTAACCGCAGGTTTGCGTTATGACGATTATGATGACTTTGGTGATACGTGGAATCCACGTTTAGCATTGGTATGGCAAGTTAGCAAGGGACTGAGTTTTAAAGCATTGTATGGTGAGGCATTTCGTGCACCTTCATTCACCGAACTCTACACTACCATAACTAATACGGGTCAATCCATAAATCATAATGATTATATAGCATTACAACCAGAAAAAATGCGTAATTTAGAATTAGGTTTAAGTTATCAATTTCATCAAGATATGCGCGGTAGTATGAATATTTACCGTTATAGGGTAACTGATAATATTGTTTTTGCACCATTGGACGGGGATGAGGTAGAAGTTGCACAAAATATAGGAAAACGTGAAGGTAAGGGGATAGAATTGGAAACTTATTGGCAATTAACGCAACAATTAAGCGTATTAGGTAATTATGCGTATCAATACGTTACTGATGAACATAAACACTTATTGGGTGCTGCGCCGCGTGATCAAGTTTATTTACGTGCAGATTGGCAATTTATTCAACATTGGCACTTAAATTCACAGGTCAATTGGGTAGGTAAACGTAGCAGAGACTTTGGCGACCCGCGTTCAGCATTAGATAATTATACATCTGTAGATTTAACGATTCGTCGTAAGGAGTGGAATAAATATTGGGATTTTGCCTTATCAGTGCGTAATTTTTTAAATCAAAAACGTCTTGAACCAACGACTGGTAGACCTGTTTTTAATACAAATATAATTGCTATCCCGAATGATATACCACTTGCAGAACGTTCTATCCATGTTGAAGCGCGTTATCAATATTAAACGCTAAATTGAAATGCTATATTATTAAAAATAAAACTGACTGAATATTCACTCTTCGTCCCGCACGCCCACTAGAAACGCTGCATAATCGTCCTTTACGCCTCTGGTACAATACAACAAGCGTCCCTATGCTACGAGAACATAGGAACGAGAAAAAGGTATGCCACGCAATTACGCTTTTGGCATCTCAATCTGAATAGTTAAAAAATATTGTATTGAGGATTTAAATCGAAAATTGCCGGCTTAGAATTAAGCAACTTGAGTCGGAATGAAATTCCGAGTATGAGTAATATTATTCAATTCATCTAAGTAGACTAAAATAGGCTTATGAATAGCGACTTCTTGCGCAGTCAGACTCGCATACGAGCAAATAATGACTCTATCACCAGGACTGGCTTTATGTGCTGCTGCACCATTAATAGAAATAATCTGAGAACCCTCTTCGGCGCGAATAGCATAAGTTGTGAAACGTTCACCATTAGCAACGTTATAGATTTGAATTTGCTCATATTCATAAATACCCGCTAAGTCCAATAATTTACCATCAATAGCGCATGAACCTTCATAGTCTAACTCTGCGTGAGTCACGCAAGCACGGTGCAATTTAGCTTTTAATAAAGTGCAGTACATAAACTGTCGTCCTCATTGCGTAAGCAAATTAGGAATAAAAAAATAAAACTTTAGGACTGGCAGTCCCCAAACTAGAGAAATCGTTTAGCATTATCAACTAATTTGTAATATGGTGCAATGCAAAATACTGGTATAAACTCCGATAACTCCAAAACGCAAATTGCGGAAGTACATTGTTTACATCACTAAAATATTTCCGCAACTGAAACCGCATTATAGATTAATCACAGCATTTTGTCATGGACTGATTAAATATTCCAATACCTTAACAATTTTATTAATTAAGCTCAAAATGTATAAAATTTGGCGTTTCAAATCACAATAATTTCCAGCATTCGTGAACTATGCGTATAATTAGACTTTTTTGGTGAAGCGAATCCCACTATGATTATTATTTTAGAGCCGCATACTCATAAGGACAGTGATGAATATAAAGCGATTATTAAGTATTTGGGTAATCTGCCGAACATTCAACATCGCATACATGAGGAGCATGGTCAACAGCAGACTTTGACTGAAATTTACTTAATTGGTGAAACTAAAGTATTGCCTAAAGATGAAATTGAGGCATTAACTGGTGTTGAGCGTGTGGTCCGTGTATCACAAGAATATCGCGTTTTAGGTCGTCATGCCGACGATGATCAGCGTAGTTGTCGTTTTGAATACAATGGTGTGCTCTTTAGTCAAGATAATTTAAATATTTTTGCGGGCTTATGTGCAGTAGATACACCTGAGCATGTTGAAATGATGATGAAAGCTTTAAATGAACGAGGTTTAAAATGTACTCGGATGGGTGCTTACAAACCACGAACAAGTCCTTACTCATTTCAGGGACACGGTCAATCTTGCTTGAATTATGTATTTGAATTAGCTGGTAAATATGATATTAAAGTGATTGCTATGGAGGTTACTCATGAGCAACATGTTGCAGAAATCCAGCAGGCACTGCAAGAAACAGGTCATCCAACAGGTGTGATGCTGCAAATTGGTACACGTAATACCCAAAATTTTGAATTATTAAAACATGTGGGTCGTCAAAAAGACATGCCCGTATTAATTAAACGCGGTTTTGGTATTACGCTAGAAGAATCGCTTAATGCGGCTGAATATTTAGCAAGCGAAGGGAATCGTAAAATTGTATTTGGTTTGCGCGGGATGAAAACCAATTTAGGCGATCCGCACCGTAATTTTGTAGATTTCACCCATGTGCCTGTTGTAAAACGTTTAACTAGGATGCCTGTATGTGTTGATCCGTCGCATTCAGTGGGTACGCGCCAAAGTTCACCCGACGGTTTAATGGATGTGATGCACGCAACGGTGCAAGGTGTGATTGCTGGTGCAAATATGATTTTAGTCGATTTTCATCCTGTTCCTAGTAAAGCTTTAGTGGACGGACCACAAGCATTGCGTCTTGAGGAACTAGAATGGTTTTTAGAAGACGTGAACATCGCACGAGAAGCTTATGAAAAACGAGTTGCATTAGCAGCAAAACAAATTCAATAGTGTTTTTAATATGTTACACCTCATTAATGATATACATTAAAATCGTGTAGACAAATAGCAGCAAGTAAATATTGTAAATTACGACCTTCTGCCCATGATTTTCTCTTTTTCCATTAACCGGGAACAGTGCTTTTACGCAATGTTCTCAAATGGGACTTGAGGATTAAAAAATAGTCTCTTGATCAATAAAATAAATAACTACAAAATATTATTGGATAATTCCATGTTCTCACAATATTTATTATGGGTACAGCGCATTTTACTGATTTTTACAGGTTTTAGTCTAGCCACTTCAGTCGCTTTATCTAACATTTTATTGGGCTTATTATTAATTACCACATTAATCCACATAGGATGCAATTTTTCAAAAAATATCTATACTATTAGCAAGCATCCACTGGTTTGGTCATCTTGTAGCTTATTAATTTTAATGATTATTGCAAGCTTTTACAGCACAGCAGCATCCAATGTAATTTTTGATAATATTAAACAATATAAAGAATTTCTACTCATTCCAATATTTTTATATGGATTTCAAGACAAAATTTCCAGAATATGGGGTTTTAACGCATTTTTGGCAGCAATGGGCTTAACTTTAACATTATCTTTTTTCGTTGCACTCACTGATAATCAACTATATGGCGTAATTAATGGTGATGCTGGTAACGCTTTCGTTTTTAAAAATCATATAACCCAAAGTTTATTAATCGTATTAACTGCTTACTTTGTTGCAATCTGGGCGTATTATAAAAAATTGTGGTGGTTAAATATTATTGTTTTTTTAGCGATATACGATGTGATTTTTCTTACTCAAGGGCGCACGGGATACTTGATTTTAGCATGTTTGATAATACTGTTTAGTTGGCAAATTTCACACTGGCGTGGTTTTATGTTCGGTATATCAACAGTGATTATTCTAGGTCTAACGGCTTATTATACTTCTATAAATTTACATCAACGTGTAGATAAAGTCATCGTTGGTTTAAAACATCAGGCAAATGAAACAGATTCTATTCAATTACGCTTAGATTTCTATAAATACAGTTGGGAAATGTGGCAGCAGCAACCTGTTTTTGGTTCAGGAACGGGTAGTTTTATTCACCGCTACGCAGCACAACAAACTACCCACCCAACAACTAATCCACATAATGAATATTTAATGATAGCAGTACAATGGGGTATAGTAGGTCTGAGTATTTTTTTATGGTTTTTATATCAATTATGGTATTTTGCGTTTAAATTACCCATTTTACAAAGAAATCTTGCACAAGGTTTATTTATCACCATTGCGGTGGGTTGTCTGATCAATTCTTTATTTTTAGATTTTACTGAAGGACATGTTTTTGCCTATTTAATTGGGATTTTTTATAGTGGACTACACGACGATAGAAATAATAAAACCCAACAATAGGTATCTTAAAGTTAAATAATTAAAAGTTGAGTCGTTAAAATGATGATTGATAAAAAAGATAAAAAAGTTGAGATTTTGCAAAAAGAAACTTGTCACGCAGGTTTTTTTACCCTAAATCGCTATAAATTAAGACATACTTTATTCGCAGGTGGTTGGAGTGGTGAATTATTGCGAGAAGTGTTAGAACGTGGTCATGCAGTAGCGGTTTTACCTTATGATCCAAAACGTGATCAAATCGTTTTAATTGAGCAATTCCGTCCCGGCGCGATGGCTGCGGGGCATGATCCAGCTTGGCTATTCGAGATCGTCGCGGGCATTATCGAACCTAATGAATTGCCTGAACAAGTCGCTTATCGTGAAATGCAAGAGGAGGCAGGTTGTGAAATTTTAGATTTAAAACCAATTCAACATTTTTTTGTTAGTCCGGGAGCTGTATCGGAAACAACACAACTATATTGTGCGAAAGTAGACACAACGCATATTACGGCACTGCACGGTGTCGAAGCGGAAGATGAGGACATTAAAACTCACGTTATACCTTACGAACAAGCGATAAATATGTTACACACAGGAAAAATTATGTATGCACCAGCGATTATTGCCTTGCAATGGTTAATGATTAATCGGACGAAATTACGTCAAGATTGGAATAAATAAAATATTGAATAAGCTATTATTAATCAAACTTAATACTAGTAATCAAAGCTACGTTAGTTACACCAGAAGTCTTTAACATATCAATAACTTCCATAATTCGCCCGTAATTAACTTGTTTGTCTCCTTTGAGTAATACTCTGGATTGTTGTTTTTCTAGCAATTTATTAATGGCTATAATCATTTCTGATTCGGAATAAGGGGACACACTATCTTGTAAGTATAACAAACCATTAGCATCGATTGAGACAATAATTAATTCACCATCATCCATTACCACATCTGGCGTGCTGTAACTTGCTTGCGGTAAATCTACATTAATGCCTTCTACTAATAATGGTGAAGTAATCATAAAAATAATGAGTAAAACCAACATTACATCAATATAAGGCACAACATTTATTTCAGCCATGCGAGCTTTACGGTAAGGATTAGTTTTCATAATTCGTTTTTGTGTAAATTTGGCGTTGTAATAAATTCGTAAATTCTTCTAAAAAATTATCGTAACGTATCGTTAAGCGATCAATTTCTGCCATATAGCTGTTATAGGCAATGACAGATGGAATCGCAACAAATAAACCAATCGCGGTAGCAATTAATGCCTCTGAAATACCGGGCGCAACCATCGCTAAAGTGGCTTGTTGTTGCTGCGTATTACCAAGTGCATGAAATGAGTGCATAATTCCCCAGACCGTGCCGAATAAACCTATATATGGACTGATTGAGCCAATTGTTGCTAAAGTTGATAACCCGTTATCTAATCGTTCTACTTCTCGCACTAGCGCGACTTTCATGACACGTTGTAAACTGCTTAGCGTGACCTCTGGCGCCATGTTTTGTCTACGTTGTTTGGCAAATTCTACATAGCCTACAAAAAAAATACTTTCCATCCCTTTTACGCCAAAACGATAGCTATTAATACGATTATACAATCCATTAAAATCTTTATTTTTCCAAAAATTACTTTCAAATTTACGTGCTGCACGACTGGCTTTTGACAAAGTGTGACTTTTGCCTAAAATTAATACCCATGAATAAAAAGATAACAATAACAGCAATATTATGACGACTTGAACGATAATGCTGGCTTCTAAAAATAATTTGACGTAAAGTGCTTGACTGAATTGAGATAATAAATCAGGAAACATAATTTTTTAACACTTGTAATAAAGGAGTTGGAAAAGGTTGTGGACGTAAATTTATCGCATGGACTCCCGCGAGTTTCACTTGAGCAGTGCATAATAGCATTTCTTCGCGTAGTATTTTTTGTTGCATTTTTAAGCTCACTTTACCTATTTTACTCAAAGTGGTTTGAATATTTAATAAATCATTGAATACGGCGGGTTTATGATAGTCTACGCTAATATGACGTACCACAATAATATATTGATATTGTTTAATTAAATCGGGCTGCTCAAAATCCAGTCCGCGCAATAACTCGCTACGTGCTCGCTCAAAGAATTTTAAATAATTCGCGTAATATACAACACCACCTGCGTCAGTATCTTCGTAATAAACACGGACTGAGAAATTAAACGTTATATTCATAAACTATTATATTAAAGCTAAAAGTGTGATGAACATTATAATTCAATTCGTTTTAAAGTGTTAGGAATACATTTTTTAAAAGCTTATCCGTTGTGAACTTTCCAAAAAGGCGAGAAAAATAGATTTCTTTCTGTCTTATCCGTGCTGTGCTAATTGAATGTACTGCACAAATTGCGTTATGCTAGTAGCATTAGCTACCATTGTTCACTATCAACATGACTCCAAAAAAATACTCCGAGCTTGTACAACAAGGCTACAACCGTATTCCAATTTTACGCGAAGTCCTTGCCGATTTGGATACACCTTTAAGCGCGTATCTTAAACTAGCCAATAGCGGCGCGTACTCCTATCTGTTTGAATCGATACAAGGTGGTGAAAAGTGGGGGCGTTATTCAATTATTGGATTGCCCGCAAAAACTATCATTAAAATATTAGGGTATCAAATTCAAGTCATTGAGCAAGGTAAAATAATCGAAACTATTGAAACTGATGAGCCATTAGAATGGATTAAAACCTTTCAACAACGTTATCAAGTACCAAAATACTTTGAGACACCACCGTTTACTGGGGGACTCGTTGGTTATTTTGGTTATGATACAGTGCGTTATATTGAGCCACACCTTGCTAAATCCGAACCTAAAAATGATCCATTGGGCAATCCAGATATTTTACTCATGGTATCCGATGAAATAGTGGTATTTGATAATTTAAAAGGTGAAATCTTTCTTATAGTCCACGCCAATCCACAACAAGATAATGCCTTACAACAAGCTAAATCCCGCTTAGATGAATTGACTACATTATTAAAACAACCTTTATCGCAACAAATCCAAACTATTGCTTATAATGTTAATGAATCTGATTTTAAAACCGGTTTTGGATACGAGGCATTTAAACAAGCTGTTGATAAAACAAAGCATTACATTGTCGAAGGTGACATTATGCAAGCAGTATTATCGCAACGTATGTCATTACCTTGCTCTATTCCGCCATTAAATATTTATCGTGCCTTACGCTATCTTAATCCATCGCCATACATGTTTTATATTGATTTGGATGATTTTCACATTGTAGGCTCTTCGCCAGAAATTTTAGTGCGCTTACAAAATAATGAGATTACCGTGCGTCCGATTGCTGGCACTCGCCCTCGCGGAAAAACTAAAGAACAAGATGTTGATTTAGAAAAAGATTTATTAGCAGACCCTAAAGAATTGGCAGAACATTTAATGTTAATTGATTTGGGACGTAATGATGTGGGTCGAGTGGCACAAATTGGTAGCGTTAAATTGACCGATAAGATGGTGGTTGAACGTTATTCACACGTTATGCACATTGTTTCTAATGTCACGGGACAACTTAAACCTGATTTAAACGCAGTCGATGTGTTAAAAGCGACATTTCCAGCCGGTACGTTAAGCGGTGCGCCAAAAATTCGCGCAATGGAAATTATTGATGAATTTGAACCCGTTAAACGTGGTGTATATGGTGGTGCAGTAGGTTATATTTCTTGGCATGGTGAAATGGATACCGCAATTGCAATCCGTACCGCAGTGATTAAGAATGAAATCTTACATTTACAAGTCGGTGCGGGTATTGTTGCAGATTCGGTACCAGAAAGTGAGTGGCAAGAAACTATGAATAAAGGTCGCGCTATGTTCAGAGCTGTTGCAATGGCTGCAAATGGGTTGCAAAAAATAAATTCTTGATAATTTTATTTGCACTAGGCTGATTCTTAACGGAGTTGAGCCGCTTTTAAAATAGGTGGTTTGTAGAAAGTTGTAGAACGCTGGTGCGTCCAGTTGGGTGACGGTGTGGTGCGTCGTCACAAGAAACCGCGTCGTTACAAGAAAAACAGAGTTGATGCCGCTTTTAAAATAAGTGGTTTAACGATATACTTGACGGAGAAGCTGTACGAAAAAGTAGCGGCTTTGGTAGATAAAACGCTATTTATCTTCAGCGATAATTAGTCAATGTGAGTAGCATTTTTTAAGAAAAAAATACTTAATTTGTGGATTCGATTAAATTTTACCAACGAATTAAAAAAAGTGTCCTGTGTTAGCCAAAAATCAATCACCCGCCATACTCGTCATTACACCTTCATGGGTTGGAGATATGGTGATGGCTCAGAGTCTATTTAAATTTCTCAAACTTGAGCGTCGTGGAATCACCATTGACGTGCTTGCGCCTGCGTGGAGTGCAGATTTATTTGCGCTAATGCCGGAGGTGCGACGTATCATTACGCATGACATCCAACACGGTGAATTAGCGTGGGAGAAGCGTCATCAACTAGGTGAGCAGCTCAGACGCGACCATTATCAACAAGTAATCGTTCTACCTAATTCATGGAAATCCGCGCTTATCCCATACTGGACTAAAGCACCAATCCGCACAGGCTATAAAGGTGAAATGCGTTATGGTTTACTCAATGATATTCGTCCAAAAAATAAACTTACGTTAAGGCGTACAATAGATCAATTTGTTGCACTAGGCATGGCAAAACATGATCCACGCATTGGACAATTTACCCCACCTACTCCCTATTTATCCACCGGTAACATTACGCGCAGCTTAGAAAAATTAAAACTTACTTATCCTAAACAACCAATTTTAGCACTCTGTCCAGGTGCAGAATATGGTATTGCCAAGCAATGGCCACTAGAATACTATGCTATTTTAGCTAAAAAAGTGATTGCACAAGGTTGGAATGTATGGATTTTAGGTTCAGCTAAAGACTGTGTTGCAGGGGGACGTGTTGAAGCTCTATCTGGTTCGGCTGAAGTGAAATGTATCAGTTTTTGTGGTCAAACCAGTTTAGCCGACGCGGTTAATTTACTAAGTTTATCCACAGCGGTGGTGAGTAATGACTCAGGTCTTATGCACATTGCGAGTGCTTTAAATAAAAAACTTATTGCAATTTACGGTTCGTCAACTCCCGCGATGACCCCGCCAATCAATCCAAATGCTAAAATCTTATATACTGGCATTGCTTGTAGTCCTTGTTTTAAAAGAACATGTCGTTATCAACATTATCAATGTTTGCGTAGTATTAAACCTGAGTATGTTCTAAACTTATTGTTGTAATAACACGAAAGGAAAGCTTTATGAATACAACTCCTCCAAATTTTGAAACTTTTTTTAAACAGTTTTCAGGCAATTTACCTCAAGGCATGTTAGACTTGCAGAAAGACATGGAAAAAAATGTGCGTACTGCAATGGAAGCAACGTTTCGCCGCATGAATTTAGTCACTCGTGAAGAGTTTGATGTGCAAATAGAAGTTTTAGCTAAAACGCGCGCCAAAGTAGAAGAATTAGAGCAAAAAGTTGCAGCACTAGAAGTCAAATTACAGTCACCTATTCCGCCTACAATAACTGAATAACATATTAATTTACCACTATTATTAGATAACTTCACTTGTCCTTTAAGTCGAGGAACTAGCGCAAATGAAAACGACGGAAGAACGTAAACAACATTGGGAAAAAGTATATCAAACTCGTTCCCCTAGTGAAGTTAGTTGGTATCAAACTCATCCTGAATCTTCACTAAAATTGATAGAAAAAGAATTTCCGAATAAATCAATCCCATTAATCGACGTAGGTGGTGGCGCGTCGGTTTTGGTCGATTATTTGGTTCAGGCTGGCTTTACTCATTTATCTGTTTTAGATATTTCAGAGCAGGCTTTGCAATATGCTAAAAATCGTTTACAAGATAAATCTGAGCAAATTCAATGGTATATTGATGATGTTTTAACGTTTAAAGCACCACATCAATTTGAACTGTGGCATGATCGGGCTGTTTTTCACTTTTTGACTACGTCGGAAGAAAGACATCAATATGTTGAAACTTTAAAAAATAGTCTTATTGATCAAGGACATGTTATTATTGCTACTTTCGGAATTGGTGGACCAGAGCAGTGTAGTGATCTTCCTATAAAACAACACAATGAAATCAGTATGATGGAGGAATTAGGTAATGAATTCACTTTGCTAGAAACGTTTGATGAATACCACTTAACGCCCAAAAATATTCAGCAAAAATTTTCTTATTTTCACTGTCTCTTTAATCGTAAAAAATAAGTAACTACTACATGTTCAGAAAATGTTTTAATGCGATTACGCTGGTGAATCAATTAAAAAAACTTGCAATCCATTGGATAAAAAAATATAATTCCACGTTTGTTATGACAGGTGCTTGGGGATAAAGTATTAATTCACAGTTGGGTTAATGATTCAACTCTACCTTGTACCTAGCCGTTTCTTTCTATCCCTTCTTTGAAAAATATTCAGCGGTAATGGACTATGCCTATCATTACACTTCCAGACGGTAGTCAAAGACAATTTGATCAGCCAGTCACAGTCGTAGAGGTGGCGGCTAACATTAGCAAAAGCCTAGCAAAATCAGCACTTGCAGGGAAACTTAATGGTGTATTAGTAGACACTTCTACCGCCATCACCGACGATGCACAATTAGCTATTATCACTGAAAAAGATGCAGAAGGAATAGAGATTATTCGCCATTCCTGTGCCCACTTGATGGCGCAAGCAGTTAAAGAATTGTATCCCGAAACACAAGTAACGATTGGACCTGTGATTGAAGATGGATTTTATTACGACTTTGCGCGCGAAGAAAAATTTTCTCCCGAAGATTTAGAAAAAATTGAAGCTAAAATGCAACATATCGTTAAACAGAATTTGCCAGTTGAACGCTCTGTGATGTTGCGCGAGGAAGCAATTGAATTTTTCAAAAATCAGGGCGAACAGTACAAAGCTGAAATTATTAGTGATATTCCTGAAGGTCAAGAAATCTCCTTATACAAACAAGGCAACTTTATTGATTTGTGTCGTGGACCACATGTCCCCAACACAGGCAAAATAAAAGCTTTTAAATTACGCAGTTTAGCAGGTGCTTATTGGCGCGGAGATTCCAATAACGAAATGTTACAACGCATTTATGGCACAGCGTGGAGTAACAAAAAAGATTTAGATGATTATTTGCACCGCTTGGAAGAGGCAGAAAAACGCGATCATCGCAAATTAGGCAAACAATTAGATTTGTTTCATTTCCAAGAAGAAGCACCGGGCATGGTGTTTTGGCATCCGAAAGGTTGGGCATTATACCGTGAGGTGGAAAATTACATGCGCCAACGTTTAAATGAGTATGGTTATCAAGAAGTTAATGCGCCATTAATATTAGACCGCAGTTTATGGGAAAAATCTGGGCATTGGGATAAATTCGCCGATAACATGTTTACAACTTCTTCGGAAAATCGGGATTACGCAATTAAACCTATGAATTGTCCCGGTCACATTCAAATTTACAATCAAGGTCTGAAAAGTTATCGGCAACTCCCTTATTTAATTGCAGAATTTGGTTTAGTACATCGCAACGAAGCCTCTGGTACATTACACGGTTTAATGCGAGCAAGACGTTTTGTACAAGATGATGCCCATGTTTTTTGCGCCGAAGACCAATTACAAGAAGAAGTAACAAAACTCATTAATTTTACATTTTCAGTGTATAAAGATTTCGGCTTTGAGCAAGTATTAATTAAATTATCCACTCGTCCAGAAAAGCGCGTAGGCAATGATGATGTGTGGGATAAAGCCGAGAAAGCTTTAGAAATTGCATTAAATAACAAAGGCTTAAAATGGGATTTGCAACCGGGCGAAGGTGCGTTTTACGGTCCTAAAATTGAATTTACCCTAAAAGATTGCATTGGTCGTCTGTGGCAATGTGGCACAATTCAAGTTGATTTTTCCATGCCCGCACGGCTGGGTGCAGAATATGTTGCAGCAGATGGCTCAAAACAAGTGCCCGTCATGATTCATCGTGCAATTTTAGGCTCTTTGGAACGTTTTACAGGCATTTTAATTGAACACTATGCAGGTGCATTTCCGCTGTGGCTGGCACCAATTCAAATTTCTATCCTTAATATTACTGATGCTCAAGCCGATTATGCACAAGATGTTGCAAAAATATTACGAAAAAATGGCTTTAAAGTCGAAACAGACTTGAGAAATGAAAAAATTGGGCTTAAAATCCGAGAACATACTTTACAAAAAGTGCCTTACCTACTCATCGTGGGTAAACGAGAAATGGAAAATCAACAAGTTGCAGTGCGTACCCGTAGTGGCGAAGATTTAGGTTCGATGCCACTGGATACTTTTACTGAAAAGTTAAAAAGTGATTTGTAGAGATAAGGCATGTCTTATCCCTACGAGGAAAAAACAGGGTACACACAAACTTTATTTAGGAGGACAGATTCATCGCAGCAGAAAAAAACGCACGCATTAACGAGCAAATTAATGTTCCAAAGATCAGATTGATCGATGCGGACGGTGAGAATGTTGGAATTGTGTCGGTTCAAGACGCGCAAGCACGGGCTAATGAGGCTGAATTAGATTTGGTTGAAATATCACCTACCGCTAAACCGCCTGTGTGTCGTATCATGGATTATGGTAAGTACTTGTTTGAGCAGAATAAAAAACGTCAGGCTGCTAAAAAGAAACAAAAGCAAGTACAAGTTAAAGAAATTAAATTTAGACCGACAACAGAAGAAGGCGACTATCAAGTTAAATTGCGTAGTGCAATACGCTTTTTAGAAGACGGGGATAAAACAAAAGTTACCATTCGTTTTCGTGGTCGTGAAGTAACACATCAAGACATTGGTCGTGAATTATTGGCACGTTTGGAAAAAGACATTGGCGAGTTGGGCAGTGTTGAACAGCGTCCCAAGATGGAAGGACGGCAAATGGTGATGATTGTATCCCCTACTAAAAAATAGTTGTTGTGGTTTTTGAGAAAAAGGGCACAGGAAAAGTGTCCTTTATCTTTTTTGTACCCTACAACTTTCATAAAAAACTTTGGAGTTTAAACAAAATGCCAAAAATGAAAACTAATCGCGGTGCGGCTAAACGTTTTCGCCGAACAGCTTCGGGCGGCTTTAAGCGCGCGCAAAGTCACCGCCGCCACATTTTGACTAAAAAGCCTGCTAAACGGAAACGTCAATTGCGTTCGCCTGCTATGGTGCATGAGTGCGATACTGCAATGGTTTCACGTATGTTGCCTTACGCATAAGGAGAAAGACAAATGCCTAGAGTCAAACGTGGCGTAACAGCACACGCTAAACATAAAAAAGTCCTTGATGCTGCTAAAGGTTATTACGGTCGCCGTAAAAATGTATACCGTGTTGCGACCCAAGCGGTAACCAAAGCAGGTCAATACGCTTACCGTGACCGTCGTCAGCGTAAACGTCAATTCCGCGCCTTGTGGATTGCACGTATTAATGCAGGTGCCCGTGAGTGTGGAATTTCTTACAGTCGCTTAATTGATGGTTTGAATAGAGCAGGTATCGAAATTGATCGTAAGGTACTGGCTGATTTAGCTGTTAATAATAAAGAGGCTTTTGCCGCAGTAGTTGAGCAGGCTAAAGCAAAACTAGTTTAAGAATAAAAATTTAGTAAAACTTACAGGACGGAGAGTGACGTCCTGTTTCGGATGCTTGAAGTATTGATTTAAAGTAAAAGAGTATTACAGTAGCGATCATTTCATTCGACTAGATTGATTCAATATGACCAAGTTAGAACCTAAATCGGTAAAAAATTCTAAAATGCCACACATTCAACGCTACATTGTAACAGGTGTCTTAACAGCAGTTCCTATTGTCATAACGCTGTTTGTTTTTCAATTTTTACTAACAATTTTATCTAACTTGGGCAAGCCTATTGTTAAATTTATTGGTAGTACCCTTGAGGTTAATTTTCCACAATTCTACAATTCAATTTGGATTACAGCACTGGACCCGTGGTTAATTTCAGCGTTGACTTCCTTCTTAGCCGTCGTTTTAACTTTAGTACTTTTGTATCTATTAGGTTGGTTTACCTCAAATTATTTGGGAAAACAAGTAGTTAATGCAATTGACTCACTTATGCAGCGTATTCCTGTCATTGAAATGGTTTACGGCGGAGTAAAAAAATTAGTCTTGTCTTTACAGCAGCAGCCCACAGATGTGAAACGTGTTGTATTAATTGAATTTCCAACTCAAAATATGAAAGTAGTCGGATTCGTAACCCGAACTCTAACGGATAGTGTTACCGGAATGAAATTAGCGGCAGTCTATGTGCCGACAACACCGAATCCAACATCAGGTTATTTGGAAATCGTACCATTAGAAAATGTCGTATCTACTGATTGGACTATGGATGAGGCTATGACATTTATTATTTCAGGTGGTGCGGTCGCGCCCGATAGCATGTACTACAGTCAAGGCGTAGGTAAGGATAAATTAGAGGATCAGGTTTAATTTTTAAACTTATTTTTAATAATGTGCTCAAAAATAAGCGTTATTAATTACAAATATTGACTTACACCAACCTTAACAGCAATTTTTGCGGATTGTAAACATTGTTCCAAACGTTGACGATTTACATACTCTAAACTTCGGTCAGCTTCTGGATGCCACAAGTGAAATACTGGTATAGCAAAACGTCCCTCTTTACGCTTAACATTGTTGTACATTAGTCTCACCACAAACTCGGCATCTTCGTGCCCCCAACCTTGAAAATTCTCATTAAATCCATTAATATCTAAAACATCTTGTTTCCACGCGCCAAGATTACAAGTTTTTGCACCTTGCCATTTTAGCTTATCTAGCTTGCGAAATGTTCCATTGGGTAAAGCCAATAATGGTAAAAAACGGTTAATATCGCCATGTAAATAAGGTAAAATCCACACCAAATTTGACCAGTTATGAATTTTAATTTGATTAAACAATACCCAAGTAGTAAAACGTTCATTGAGCAAAATACGATTACCAGCAACAAAACAATTTCTTTCAGCCAATTCACAATGTCGTTCAACGAAGTTTGGACGAGGTACACAATCACCATCTAAAAAAATCAGATAGTCACCTGTAGATTTAGCAATTGCTTTATTACGTGCCATTGCCAGACGGAAACCTTTATCTTCTTGCCAAATGTGGTGCAAATCGTAAGATAATTGCGGAAGTAAATCGTAGATTAATTCTTTCGTATCCACACCAGAACCATCATCTGCAATGATAACTTCAAAGTGTGAATAGGTTTGCATTGCCAGAGCTTGTAAAATGAGTGCGAGCGCATCAGGTCGATTATAGGTGCTCAGAATGATGCTGACTTTCATACCGTTCCTGTAAGTACATGAGTTTAATATAACGATAATATGTGCCTTCGGCATTCGATACAGCCAAAATAAATCCTTCGCGTCCATCTAAAAAACCACGTTTTAAAATATAACTACGCAAAAATGCCCACAATCCATGTATTACTGCACGAGTTAAACTAGACTTTTTCTGACGTTGAAATTGCATTTGTGCGCTGGCTGTAGAATAGACGTTGATTTTCTGTAATACTTCTTCAACAGAATTGAAAGAAAAGTGTAACAGTGGTGCAAGCAATTTGCCAGTTAAACCTTGCTGTATAATCACTTTTTCGTGTACTAAATCATTACTGAATTGGGCACAATGGCGACGAAATAAACGTAATACATAGTCTTTGCCCCACGAGTGATATATCCAACGTCCACAGTAACGTGACAAACGTGGTATTATCCAAGCACTATAAGTTGATTGTGTGATAGCGTGTTGAATTTCGCTGCGTAATGCTACGGATATTTGCTCATCTGCATCAATGGATAATATCCAATCACCTGTTGCATGAGATAATGCGCGATTTTTTTGTACACCAAATCCCTGCCAATCGGTATAAGAAAAAATATGTTGCGTATACTGGCGACAAATGTTGATGGTTTCATCTTTGCTTCCTGAATCTACAACAATAATTTCATCAGCCCATTCAACTGATTTTAAACAATTTTCAATGTGTTGTTCAGCATCACATGTAATAATTATCACTGATAAATGTGTCATGTAATTTTGCTCATACGGATATTGCGGTAAAATACTATAATGTGTTCTACCATTCATTATAAAAAATGTGATTGCCTAATGTGTAAGCTAAAGAACGTGAGAAAGGAAAATATCATGCGTTATGCCTTTGGTATCGTTTTATTTATGGTTTTTTTAACTGCTGCCTATGCTGAACAAATTACAGAAGTTTCTACCAAAGGTGGTGAAGTTCGTCTACCGCGTGAAATATATAACGACTTATTAGAAAAAGCTAATGAATTGATTCAAAATACTGATAAAGATGAAGCACCTAGTTATGCGTTTGGTAAAGCCAGTCTAATCATTACAGTTTTGGAAGAAAACGACCGAATGACGGGCTATATTGACGTGCGTATCCCGGTAACAACTTATTCTAATTCGTGGACGAGTATTCCATTAATAGATGCAAATACGGCACTGACTGTTATTGATATTAATGAGCAAGCAGCGCAATTAACAACGATTGATGGTAAATTTGTCTGGCAAACGAATACTCAGGGCGATCATATCATTAAATTAAGTTATATTGTAGACACAAAAATAGAAAACAATAAAATCTTGTTAAACATTCCAATGCCAAGCGCAACTTCAACTTTACTAGAGGCAAGTATTCCGGGGTTACAATTAGGGGCATCCATTTCTGAGGCGGTGGGTACTGTTGTATCAGAATCGTATGATCGTACACAAGTAAGAGCACACATTTCTCCAGACAAACAACCCGTATTATCTTGGAATATTCCTTCAATTGAATCAAATTATTCGATAAGTCGCGCAATATATAAAGGTCAATCTAAAGCTGCTGTCCAATTTATGCCAGAAGGTCAATTTAAAGCAACGACAATTGTTTGGGAAGCCGACATTTTAGTTGAATCCTTTACTGATTCTGAAATCTTATTGCCATTACTTGACACTTCTATCGCGTTACACCAAGTTTATATCGAGGATAAAGAAGCAACTGTTTTGGTTGATAAAGATAAATTTGCTATACAAATTGCGGCGAGAGGTTTATATAAACTTAAACTACGTTTTCAAACGCCGATAGTTGAAATAACAGAAACCGATAACAAAGGTTGTGAAAATGACGCGAAATGGTACACCACTATGCGTATTCCCAAAACACCCATTTCACGTTTTCACATAGATATTGAAGGACAGCAAAGATTCTCTGTTATTCCGAATTCAAACGTTACGGTGGATTTACAAAATCACTACTCAACTAGGATCACCACGTATGTCCCTATGACGAGCAGGGTTACATTTTGCTTGCATCAGCAACAATCTGATTTTAAAGTAAATAATACAGTTTCTAATGGAGAAGGCTACCACGCAATTTATCCCGAAGAAAATGTGTTGAGAGGACTTAGTTTATTAAAATTCAATGTATTAAGGGGTTCAAGTAGCACTTTTAATATCAAAGTACCTTATAACGTTTTAATTAAATCTATTGCTGCGGAAAATGATCTTGTCTTACATTGGATAGAAAACGAAAGTAAAACTGATAAAAATAAGGCTAAGATCGTTACTATTTACGTTGATCGAGAAATAGATGATCAAGGTTTATTCATTGTCAAATATGAACAGGCGATTTCAAGAGTAAGTCCGGTCGAAACCGAGAAAGTAGAAGCGTCTGGCGGTGGGGAGACCGCAGCCAACACAGAAGCATCCGATGAAATAGCGTCATCCAGTAAAAGCGGGATAATAGGTGTGTCTGTACCCGGTTTATTACAAGTTACTCGTCAATCACATTATGTTGCTTTACTCAACGACCCCTCATACAAACTACAGCCTGAAGACAGAAAAGATACGGAAAGTAATGATGGCGTTCAAATAACTAAGGTGGGTCAACAGGTGCTGCCAGAGTTTTTCAGTTCGCGTTTAAAAAATAAAATTCGTTATATTTACAAATACCACTTAGGTTCAGAGGCCCCTATTCCAACCATTTTAGTTAGGATGGATAATCCTGATGCTGAGAAAAAAACAACTTTCGATGCGCAAATCAGTAGCTTGATTTCAGTTGGGGAGTCTCTCATAGAAGGTATGGCTTTAATTGAATTAACAGTAACGAATAAAAACACACAAGGTATCAATAATTTACGCTTGCATCTCCCTAAAATGCCTGATGAATTACAAGAGTTGACTTTAACGTGTGCTGCTAGTGTTGAATGCGTTGATAATAGAGACACAGATGTATATGGATTAGTATTAAATATTGATTTTAAGCCGGCTGTTGTTAAAAATATCTCTTTGATATTAAGTTATAAAATGAATTTTTCATGGGAAAACGCAAACGAAATACTGATGCCAATTACCTCGATTGAAGGAGCTAGTTTTTTTAATGGATTTTTCGCTATTTCGTTAAAATCTGACAAATCTGATGCTAATGAGACAACGCTAAATGCTAGGCAAAAATATTCAAACCAATTAGGTATTTATGCAGAAACATTAAACCTAGAAGATACAGGTAAAATCTGGCCAATGCAAATCAATAAATTACCAGAACCCTTATTACAAGAAGCGCATCGTTTAAAAAGACCAATATTACGCGCTTTTCGATACACTTACTTGGGTGCTCACTATTTATTACCTTTAGAATTAGGTCGTTATGAAACAACGCGCCCAACAAAAATTAGTGAAGCGCATTATGAAACGCTATTTGGAAAGCAAGGCGGTGTATATACACAAGTCACTTATGAGGTTGAAAACGCGCAAAGTCAATTACTAGAAATTAAATTGCCCAAAAATGCTCAACTCATTTCAGTCACCGTAGGCGGCTATTTAGACGGACAAGCCAAAGAACGTGCGCGTACTGCACAATTAAGTAAAAATTCAATATTGGTACGTCTAATTAAATCGAATCAGCCTTTTACAATTAAAATGCAATATTCTTACGAAGGTACATCGCTTGGTTTTTGGTATGGTTATTTAAAAGAGTATTTACCAATCTTAAAAGACTCATTAGTTGGACATTTAGTGTGGGATGTATATTTGCCTAGTGGTGCTTATTATCAAGTCATGCCTAACGACACCAATTTGGAAGTTTTGCGTAGTAACTTAGATATTAATGTGCGTAAAATGAAATATATTTTTAAAAATCAAACGTTTGGCGAAGATAATCGTTGGATTGGATTTAGGTTTAGTCAAATTTATTCCGACGATCAGGATTTAGCAGCCGAATCAAAAATAAATATCTCGCAAGCTAACCAATCAAAAATTGACGAAAGTAATCCAGAATTTAACGATGCGCCACAATATTCAATGATGTACGTTTCTACGGCAGCGCAAGTAGTCGGACAGGTAATCAGCTTATTTAGCACTTTTTTAATTGGTTCTGCACTTATCTTATTCACAATTAAAGCAAATCAAGTATTGCATATTGTAGGTATTTTAATGGTTAGTTCGGGTACTGCTTCAATGGTATATGCGATTGCGGTACTTGAGGCAGATATGATGCCGACAGTTTATGTAGGTTCTATATTCACCACGATTATTGTTGGGGTATGGACTTGGCAACTGTGGACTGTGATTAATCAAGATGATGACGAGGAGGAGAAAGAAAATCATGTAGAAGAACAGCCCGTTAAATAAAATTATATCGTGATACAAATGTGTAAAATTTATTTTGCCAGTATCATTAATTTTAGATTTAAAAAACTTTATTCAATAGGAACAAATTATGCGTTGGTTACTACTAGTTAGTTTATTTATCACATCTCCCCTGTACGCGGAACAAGACAAAACAGAGATTTCCGAAGGACAGCTATTGCATGACAAAGCTTGCTTATCTTGTCACGATTCAATGACCAATGGTAAGCCTGAGCAAATTTACACTCGTGAAGATCGCACTGAAAGTAGTGTTGAAAACTTTGCGGGTTTACAAAATCGGGTTCGAGCTTGTGCCAATAATACCGGTGTGCAGTGGTTTGATGATGAAGTTGCAAAAGTCGTTGACTATCTCAATCAAAGTTATTACGGTTTTAATTCGGAACAAGAAAACCAAGAAATAACAAAATGATAGCTTTATTACAACGTGTGACTCAAGCAAAGGTCAGTGTAAGCAACCACATTATTGCCCAAATTGAAACTGGACTTATGGTGTTGGTTGGAGTTGAAAAAACAGATACAAAACAAAAAGCTGATCGTTTATTACAACGAGTATTAACTTATCGGGTATTCAGTGATGCCGCAGATAAAATGAATTTAAGCATTAAAGATGTTCAAGGCGATTTGTTACTAGTACCGCAATTTACTTTACCAGCCGATACACGTAAGGGTGCGCGTCCTAGTTTCAGTCCTGCCGCTTTGCCAGAGCAGGGTTTAATTTTATTTAATTATTTTTGTGAGCAAGCCAAACAACAACATCCTACTGTTGAAATGGGTCAATTTGGCGCGGATATGCAGGTGAATTTAACCAATGACGGACCGGTAACATTTTGGTTGCAAGAGTAATGAATTTAATACAAACATCTCAATTTTTTAATTTATATCAATCACTTGTAGATCATATTATCTGGCAACGTCAATTTTATCGCGGTCTTAGTGAAATCGAGGACGATGCAATTAGTCGATTGCGTGGCGAATTTATTGTGTTACAAACTACTGTAGAAGATTATTTAAACGATGAAAATTTTAAGCCTGAAGGTATTATCAGCCTCTTGCAAACTGAAATTAATCATATTATAAAAACATTAGTTCAGCAAATGAGTGAACAAACCACGCAACTAATTGATGAGATTGAACAATCTACTGAGTTGCATTTGCAAGCTAACGCAATAGATGAAGTAATCTGGCAACAAAATCAAATTAAATGGCAAAAAATGCGTGAAACTAATGTACAAAAGTTAGATTCCTCATGGCGTGTTGCCAGAGAAACGGTGTATAACGCCACGACTGGCTCAATGGCAGGTACACTGATAGGTGGGGTGATTGGTAGTGTGTTTATCGGCATTGGTACTGTATCTGGAGCTATTTTAGGGGCACAACTCGGCAGTGTATTTGGTGCGACGTCGGGAGCTTATAATGCAGTTTCAACGATTCAGCAGCAAAAAGAACAAGCTATGAAGCGAGAACTTAATAAAAAAATTCAGCAATTTATTAATCTTAATGAAAGAGAATGCACAAATAATATTCGGGATATGGTTCGACAGTTACGGCAAAATTTAGACGCGAAGTTGACTGACCAAATTGAGCAACAAAGGGCTTTGTTTGAACGATCTTATACGCTGTTTTCGCCTAATTTATTGGACAATGAAGCTGATTAACTGATGTTACTAATTTATTCATAGCTTTGATAAAATGCCCACTTTTAAATATAGGATTGCACATGACGCAAGATTTTCAACATCACTTATTTTATTGGAGCTGCTTGGTAGCGGCTGTTGCGCTGGTTGGCGTAGCGATGCTAGAAGCTTACCCAAACTTTGTTGAACAACTCGTACTTTCAGTGCGTCTCATTGATGCGATTATTTTCGCTGCTTTCGGCATTTGGTCGCGTACTGGACGAGTTTTAGCACCTATCGTTGTCTTTTTATACTGTATTTACCTCTCACTTGAAACTAAATTAGCCTATTCACCCTACTACTATGCTGCAATTGGTATCTATGTATCTGTTATGTTTACAGCAGTATTGAGTCTGTACGCAAGTTGGCAAGCAGCACAGCAAGATGCTGAACATACTAAAACTGAATAATTTTTACTATCTGATAGTTTAGCGATAAAATGCGCGATTAAGATTATTTTTTGATCGGTAATAAGTGCATGAAATTTGTTGATGAAGTAAAAATTGAAGTAATTGCTGGCAAAGGTGGAGATGGTTGCTTGAGCTTTAGACGTGAAAAATTTATTCCTTTTGGCGGACCTAATGGTGGTGACGGTGGCGATGGTGGCTGTGTGTATTTAATTGCAGACGAAGGTTTGACGACACTCGCAGATTTCCGTTTTACCCGTTATTTTAAGGCGAAAAATGGTCAACCCGGCATGGGTAGCCAGTGTACTGGTAAAAAAGGCGACGATTTAATCATTAAAGTGCCTGTAGGTACGGTTGTATTTGATTTAGAAACCGATGAGATCATTGGTGATTTGACGGAGGATAAACAACAACTCCTCGTGGCAAAAGGCGGACAACATGGCTTAGGTAACATCCATTTTAAAAGCAGTACCAACCGTGCACCACGCAAAACGACATCAGGTCAAATGGGTGAGCACCGCAGCTTACGTTTAGAGCTACAAGTATTGGCTGATGTTGGTTTATTGGGTCTGCCTAATGCTGGTAAGTCCACATTTATCCGAGCGATTTCAGCCGCTAAACCTAAAATTGCAGACTATCCTTTTACGACTTTACATCCCCATTTAGGCGTTGTTTCAGTCGATATTGATCGTAGCTTTGTAGTAGCGGATATTCCTGGACTAATCGAAGGTGCTGCTGAAGGCATGGGATTAGGAACGCGATTTTTAAAACACTTATCACGTACCCGTTTATTGCTACATATTGTAGATGTTATGCCTACAAATCACGATCCGATTGGTGATACACTAAAAATTATCAAAGAATTAGAGAATTATAATGCTGAATTAGTTAAAAAAGAGCGTTGGCTAGTATTGAATAAATTAGATTTATTACCTGCCGATCAACAACAAACTCATTGTAATACGATGTTAGAATTGCTCAACTGGCAAGGCAAAACATTTATGATTTCGGCTGAGACAGGACAAGGTTGTCAGGAGCTTGTTTATGCAATTATGAGTCATTTGGACAATTTGGACACGCAATGTCTTGAACTTACGCCGTTTACTCCGTAATTAATCATCCTCCTTCTCACATATACACACATCGAGTGCGTCACACGCAAGACAAGGATCATCCTGTTTGGAATGTTTTTCATGTGGTGCATTTTGATTAATTTGTTTTTCTAGGGTAGCGACGCGCTCTAACATACATGACATTGCTTTTGCTACTGGGTCTGGGATTAAATGATGATTTAAATCAACACCATGTAGTAAATGCTCTGCATCCTGTGGCGTTCGTACTATTTTACCGGGAATGCCGATTACTGTGGAATTAGGCGGCACATCTTTCACAACGACAGAATTTGCACCAACACGCACGTCGTCACCTAAAGTAATCGCGCCTAAAATTTTTGCGCCCGCACCGATCAGTACACCATTGCCTAATGTTGGATGACGTTTTCCTTTATTCCACGAAGTTCCGCCTAATGTTACGCCATGATATAAGGTGCAATCATCGCCTATTTCGGCTGTTTCACCAATAACAACGCCAATACCATGATCAATAAAAAAACGTCTGCCAATCGTTGCACCCGGATGTATATCAATATTGGTAAACATACGACTAAAAAATGCTAATAATCGTGCTACATATCGCCATTTAGCTTGCCATAAACGATTAGTAATGCGGTGAACAAGAACAGCATGTACACCCGGATAAGTCGTTAAAACTTCAAGCGTATTACGTGCAGCCGGGTCACGCTCAAATACACAAATGATGTCTTCTTTCCATAATTGCCACAATGTCATACTTTTTTGTGAGATTTTAATGTTGTTGCACTCCTTCACCATTTCCATGTTAATACAATCCTCCTTATCAAAGTGTATCATTAATCAGGTTAGATTATACTTTATATGCAGTTAATTTCTTTTATCAAGTCACCCGCACTCATTTATCTCAATCCTGAAAATTCCGAAAAGCGAGGCGTAGAGTCAATGCCATTAAGTTAAGCTCTGAAGTTATTTTAACCTAATTTTTATAGGGTCTATAGAGCTGGTTTGAAATATCAGCAAATATGTTAAAATATCATTATTTTCACATCATAGGGACAAGGCATGTCTTGTTTCTACAGAACCTTGTCGCACTGACAGTTTGAAATAGTTTTTTTCAGCAACAATGCAGAATGACGCATAAAGCGCAATCCGTGTATAATGAACCTGTCACTATAACTAAATTCGTATCACTTAATTATGAAACGACTCATTTACATTAGCAGGATTACAACCGGTACGACTTCCGACGACCTACAAAAAATTGCTGAAGTTTCACAACGTAACAATCGAAAATTAGAGGTTACTGGTGTGTTGTTGTATCTAAGTGGTTTATTTTTCCAGATTTTAGAGGGAGATGAGCAAAATATAGATAATCTATATGAAAAAATTTTAGTCGATGAACGGCATAAAGATATTATTTGCTTGCAATCGGAGTTAGATATTTCTGAACGCTTATTTCCTAATTGGGATATGCAAGTTATTAATTTAGATGAAAATGTAGACATATTTACCCAACCTATGAAAAGTTTATTGCAAGCATTAACGCATTCTCATCAAATTTTAGAAAAATATACGCAACCCACAGTGGTTGATTCATTAAGACAGTGTATTAACCCATTGACACTTAAAGCAAAAAATACTAATAAGTTTGTATTATTTGCTGACATTTTTGGATTTTCCACATTTACGGAAAAATTACCAGTACATGATGTTGTCAGTTTAGTGAATGAGTATTTTAATTTAACGTCATACGCAATATCCGAACGTGGTGGAAATATATTAAAATATATGGGCGATTGTGTCATGGCTTCCTTCGAGCAAGACCAAGCTGAACAGGCTATACAAGCAACTTTGGATATTTTGCATATTCTACAAATTACTCGTGATGAATCAACACCTTCACACCCTGGTAGATTATTATATACAGGGATTGGGCTGGCTTACGGTGATGTGATTGAGGGCAATATGGGTTCAAGAATTAAGATGGATTACACCCTAGTTGGCGATACGGTAAACGTGGCTTCTCGTATGGAAACATTAACACGACACCTTCCCTATACATTAATTTTAACTGAAGCAGTAAAACAGCAATGCTCTGAAAAATGGAATTTTATTGAATTAGGGACGCATTTAATCAAAGGCAAGCAAGAAAAAATAAACATTTATTCCATAGACGATGCACTTTGTTATAAAACGCCAAAAATGCAACACCAAATAAGCAATCTGGCACTGTTATTAGATATTTGACAAATTGAAGTACAAAAGTGCAAAATTTATTTTGCAAGTAATCACTTATCACTCAACAAAATTTTATCTACGCAAGGTTAATATGCCAAAAGTTATCATGTATTCAACACATATTTGTCCGTATTGTATGCGTGCAGAGCAACTACTTAAAAAACGCGGGGTCGAACATATTGATAAAATTATGATCGATCAAGAGCCTGATAAAATGCGTGAAATGATGCAGTTGACTGGACGGCGTACCGTTCCGCAAATTTTTATCGGCGATAAACATATTGGTGGTTTTGATGATTTATCTGAATTGGATATGGAAGATGAATTATTACCACTCTTACAAGCAAATTAACTTTTTTACAACAAACATAGTGTAAATTTACCACAAAAGTTGTAATATAGATAAATACCTTATAAATAGCGACTTAGACTATTTAAATAAATGTGGTAAAAAAGTGGACGTATGTAAGGCTTGTTGTTAGAATTCCACATGTTGTAAAATTTACTGCACAGTGTAGCATAAGTCATACGATATAGATTGCAACACGAATAGATTAAACCAGTTATTTATAAGTGAAGCGTACACTTTTGTGGTTAGACGCTTGGCTATTTATTTTGTAGAAAGATTTTTAAGATGCTTCTTAGGTCATCGAATTCAGATTTTTTCATTTTCACCATATAGGGAATCAAGCTTATGTTCAAAAATTCTGGTCGCAAACTATTGATTGGTGTTGTGGCAAGTACGCTCTTGTCTGCGACAACCTTCTCTCCAGTTGTTTTTAGTATAGAGACGGCTAAACCAACTTACAATTTACTCGATAGCTCTGGCAATCCAGTAAAAACGTCTCGTGCAAATGAGTGTATTCGTACCGCAAATCCTAATAATCCTGCAAAACCATTTGAAGAATGTGGTGACGTAATTGACAGTGACGGTGACGGTGTTACTGATGATAAAGATGATTGCCCTAATACACCAAAAGGTGTTGATGTAGATGAAAGAGGTTGCCCGTTAGATACAGACGGCGACGGTGTTGCTGACATCCATGATAATTGTCCAAATAATACGCCTCGTGAAATTTCTCGCGGTGTGGATGCGAATGGTTGTCCAAAAGATAGCGATATGGACGGCGTACCAGACTATAAAGATAGTTGTCCGGGCACACCTTATGGCGAACCAGTTGATCAGTATGGTTGCGCGCTTTCTGACAACTCGCGTGTAGAAATTTTAAGTTCTGACATTACGTTTGCTTTCGACAGTTATCGTTTGACTGCGCAAGGTCAAAGTGAATTAACTAGCATTGCTGACCAGATTTTGGGTAATTTTGATAAATTTGTCAGCGTTAAATTGACTGGTCATACTGATTCCATCGGCGCAACACGTTACAACCAAACGTTGTCCGAAAGACGGGCTAATGCGGTCAAAAACTTCTTAGTTAGCCGTGGTATTCCAACGAATCGTTTGACTTCTGAGGGTAGAGGCGAGTCTAATCCGATTGCGAGCAATGCGACTCGTGAAGGTCGTGCTAAAAACCGTCGTGTAGAAGTCTTTGTTGATATGCAGTAATTTTGACCTTTAGTTGCGGCGACTGTTGCCAACATACTAAAAAATATTGGTAGGTAAAAGATGCGTTGTCTCATTTTGGTGGGGCGACGCTTTTTTTATGTCATTGATGTCAATTTCAAAAATAAGTAGGAGTTACGCAGTTCACACGAAAATTTTACTCTGTATTTGTAACTCACAATAAATCAGGACGCAGAGCGTCCCCCGCTGCACCCCAACGGAAACCATTGGGACGGTGCGCCTGTAAAGGCACTTTATCAACATGGTGAAAGTCCGTG